>JBJEPA010000057.1:0-10441 GCA_051880995.1 Ruminococcus sp. | reverse complement strand
CGGTTTAATTTTTAATAAGAGGTTTAATTAAAAATGATTCGTTCAATGACAGGCTTCGGCAGAGGCGAAGCAACAGTTGACGGCAGGGATATTACAGTTGAAATCAAAAGTGTAAATCACAGGTATTTTGAGTTTAACTGCCGTACAACAAGGGGCTTTGGCTTTCTTGAAGAAAAGCTAAAGTCATATATCAAAGAAAGGGTTAGCAGGGGAAAGATTGATATGTTTGTGTCCCTTTCTCAAAAGGAGGACACCGAGGCTATTGTTAAAATCAACCCAAGCCTTGCCCAAGGCTATATCAACGCCCTAAAAAAGCTGTCTGAGGATTACGGAGTAAAGGACGATATTTCTGTGTCAACCGTTTCTTCCTACTCAGATATTTTTCAGGTCCACAAAGCTCCCGAGGATGAAGAAGAGGTGTGGAATGCTGTAAAACCTGTTGTGGATACCGCCCTTAACAACTTTATCACAATGAGGGAAACCGAGGGTGAAAAGATGAAGGCGGATGTTATGTCCAGAGCAAAGCACATTCTATCCATTGTTGATGAAATCGAGTCCCGTTCTCCCGAAAGAGTGAAGGAGTATGAAACACGTCTAAAGGAAAGGATAGAGGAGCTTTTAGGCTCTGCCGACTATGACGAACAGCGTGTTATCACCGAGGTTGCAATTTTTGCCGACAAGGTTGCTGTGGATGAAGAAACAGTAAGGCTTCGAAGTCACTTTGACCAGCTTAAAAACCTTATGGACGGTGACGATGAGGTTGGCAGAAAGCTGGACTTTATCATTCAGGAGATGAACCGAGAGGCAAACACCATTGGAAGTAAAGCAAACGACAGCAACCTTTCCCATATGGTGGTTGACATCAAGGCAGAGATAGAAAAAATCAGAGAGCAAATTCAAAATATTGAATAAGGTGAACAATGAAACTTATTAACATTGGTTTTGGTAACTTGGTAAATTCAAGCAGAATCATCTCTGTTGTGAGTCCCGATTCTGCCCCAATAAAAAGAATTGTTCAGGAGAGTAAGCAAAAGAGTATGCTCATCGACGCCACCTACGGCAGAAGATGTAAGGCAGTTATTATTACCGATAGTGACCACATAGTTCTTTCTGCAATATCCCCCGAAACAATAGGTAACAGATTGGAGGGTGAACAAGAGGTTGAGTAACAGAGGTTTGCTTGTTGTCTATTCCGGATTTTCCGGTGTGGGCAAGGGTACAATTATGAAGGAAATGCTTAGTAGGGAAGAGTCCTTTAAGCTTTCTGTGTCGGCAACAACCCGAGAGCCTCGTCCCGGCGAGGTAGATGGAAGGGAATATCACTTCCTTACGAAAGAAAAGTTCCTTGAAATGATAGAAAAGGACGAATTTCTGGAGTATGCACAGTATGCCGACAATTATTACGGAACTCCCAAAAAGGCTGTTGAGGATATGCTTGATGAGGGGTACAATGTGTTCCTTGAAATTGAAGTGCAGGGCGGAGTTCAGATTATGGAAAAATGTCCCGATTGCATCAGCATTTTTATTGTTCCTCCCTCACTTGAGGTTTTGGAACAGCGTCTGCGTGGCAGAGGCACAGAAACCGAGGAAGTAATAGAAAAGCGTATGAAAACAGCTCTTGTTGAGCAGGAATATATTCCTAAATATGAGTTTGTTGTAAAAAACGACCTACTTGAAGATGCTGTTAATGATGTAATCAACATTGTAAAAACAGAAAAAGAAAAAAGAAATAAATAAACTATTTTTAAATTTGTAAAGGAGAATTATTATGCGTATAGCTTCAGTAGATGATATGTTGTCAGGTAAGGAGAGCCGTTATGCTCTCGTAATGGGTGTTGCAAAAAGAGCAAGAGAAATAGCCTATGAGTTTGAGGAGAATGGTGTAATCACAGAAGAAAAGCCTGTTCTTCTGGCTATTGAGGACTTCAAAAATCACAGGTACAACATCCTTGAACCTGAAGATGAAGAATGATAATTTCCTGATTGCAGGAATTGCTGTTGACAAAACAGTATATCATTTCGATAAAATTTTCAGCTACAAGGTTCCTGAAAATATCAGCCTTTTACCCGGTCAAAGGGTGCTTGTTCCCTTTGGAAAGGGCAACCGACTAAGACAGGGTATGGTGCTTAGTGTTCATATGGGTTATGAGGATAACCTAAAAGAGATAAGTTCAGTTCTTGACAAAGAGCCTTTGTTTACAGAAGAAATGCTGAGAACTGCTTGCTTTATTCACGACAGGTATTTTTGCACCTACTACGATGCAGTAAGGGTTATGCTCCCCGCCGGAATAAACTATCAGATTTCCACATCCTACTGTGCTTTTGACAGAGTGGAAGAGGAGCTTTCTGTTCTTTCAGATTATGAAAGGGAGATTTACGACTTTTTGTATAGTTTCAAAAAGCCTGTAAAAAAGGAGAACATTCTTGATGTTTTCAGCAAGGCAGAAGCCTCCCTTAACCGTATGTACAGACAAGGCTTTGTCACAAGGGAGGACGATGCCCTTAGAAAAACAAAGGACGCATCAATTAAGATGGTTTCCCTTGCTGATGATATTGATACTTCTTCCTTAAAGCTTACTCCCAAGCAGGAGAAGGTTTTTGAGCTTCTCCATATGGTGGATAAGACTTCTGTAAAAGAGGTGTGCTACTACACAGGATATACCCAGTCTGTGGTGGATTCTCTTGTAAAAAAGGGTGTGGCAAGGTACTTTCAGGACGAGGTAATGCGTACCCCTTATAGCGAGAAATCATATCAACATGAGAACAAAGAGGTTGTTCTAAGCGAAGAGCAACTCTCAGCCTACAATACACTTTCTTCAAAGTATGAGGAAGATAAACCAACCTGTGCTTTGCTTTACGGAGTTACAGGAAGTGGCAAAACCTCTGTCTTTATGAAGGTGATTGAAAAGTGCTTTAATGAGGGCAAGGGTACAATCCTGATGGTTCCCGAAATTGCACTGACCCCACAGCTCATAAGGATTTTTATGGGTCGTTTTGGAGATAATGTTGCGGTGTTCCACAGCGGACTATCAATTGGAGAAAGACTTGACGAATACAAGCGTGTTTCAAGGGGAGAGGCGAAAATCGTCCTCGGTACTCGGAGTGCTGTCTTTGCACCTCTAAAAAACATCGGACTTATTGTCCTTGACGAGGAGCAGGAAAGCTCATATAAGTCACAGCAAACTCCAAGGTATCACGCAAGGGATGTGGCTAAGTTCAGGTGTAGCTGTCACAATGCTCTGCTTATTTTGTCCTCTGCAACACCAAGCGTCGAAAGCTTTTATTCTGCACAAAAGGGAGTTTATACCCTTGTAACCCTTAAGGGCAGATACGGCAAGGCAACCTTGCCAAAGGTTTCTGTGGTGGATATGAATGAGGAAGTTATGGATGGCAACTTCAGCAACTATTCCTCGGTTCTCAAGGAGCTTATTGCACAAAACCTTGTAAACAAAAAGCAGTCAATTATCCTACTAAACCGTAGGGGTTACAACACATTTTTAAGCTGTAAAAGCTGTGGTCAGGTTATGACCTGCCCCAACTGTTCAATTTCTATGACTTATCACAGCGCCAACAACCGTATGATGTGCCATTATTGTGGTCATTCTGTTCCATATACAGATGAATGTCCCGACTGTCACCAGCATACACTTAGTTTAAAGGGGGCAGGCACTCAAAAGGCAGAACAGGAGCTACTTGATTTGTTCCCAAGTGCAAGGGTTCTCCGTATGGATGCAGATGCCACAATGTCAAAGAGCAGTTACGAAAAAAAGCTGTCTGCCTTTGCAAATGGTGAATATGATATTCTTGTTGGTACTCAAATGGTGGCAAAGGGACTTGACTTTCCAAATGTCACTTTGGTTGGAGTAATAAATGCCGACCAGATGCTTTATTCAGACGATTACAGAAGTTATGAAAGAGCGTTCAGTCTGCTTACCCAGGTTGTAGGCAGAAGTGGGCGAGGGGATACTAAGGGTGTTGCGGTTATTCAGACAACCACCCCCGAAAGCGAGGTTATCCGCCTTTCTGCAATGCAGGATTACAACTCCTTTTACCAAGGTGAAATCGCTATGCGAAAGGCTATGCTGTATCCACCTTTTGCAGATATTTGCCTTGTTGGCTTTTCAGGGGAAAACCAAGGCATAACCCTGAAATGTGCAAAAACATTTCAAAATGAGTTTATCAATATAGTAAAAGATAAATATGGGGATATGCCACTTAGAATTATAGGACCAAGTCAGGCGGCTGTGTATAAAATAAGCAATAAATACAGATTTAAAATTATTATAAAATGCAGAAACTCAAAGGAATTCAGAAGTGCCGTTAATGAGGTGCTTATGGATTTTTCAAAGAAAAAAGATTTTAGCAGTATTCAAATTACAGTGGATATGAATCCACAGTCTTTTAATTAGGTGATTATTATGGCAATCAGAAATATAGTAAAAGACGGAGATGACATTCTCCACAAAAAATGCCGAGAGGTTGTAAAGTTTGACGAAAGACTTTGGACTCTCCTTGACGATATGGCAGAAACAATGCACGATGCCGAGGGTGTAGGACTAGCCGGAAATCAGGTGGGTGTTTTACGAAAAGTTGTAGTTATCGACATCGGCGACGGTGTAATCGAGCTTGTAAACCCAAAAATCATTAAGGCAGAGGGTGAGCAGGTAACAGCCGAGGGATGCCTTTCTTTCCCCGGAGAATATGGTATGACCAAAAGACCAATGAATGTAACTGTTGAGGCACAGGACAGGAACGGCAAATCCTTTGAAATCAGCGGAGAAGGACTGCTTGCAAAGGCTTTTTGTCACGAGATTGACCACCTTGACGGAATTGTATATAAGGATATTGTAATCCGTATGCTGTCACCGGAGGAGATTGAGTGATGAATGTTGTTTTTATGGGTACTCCCGACTTTGCAGTACCGTCACTAAAGGCAATAGCAAAGCACCACAATGTACTTGCTGTATTCACTCAACCCGACAAACCTGTGGGCAGAAAAATGGTGTTAACTCCACCTGATGTAAAGGTTTGTGCAGAAGAGCTTTCCATACCTGTCTATCAGCCTGCAAAGCTACGTGATGGTGATAACGAGAGTATTATAAGGGAGCTTAACCCGGATGTAATAGTTGTTGTGGCATATGGTCAGATACTCCCCGAAAGCATACTTAATATTCCAAAGTACGGCTGTATCAATGTTCACGGTTCGCTTCTTCCCAAGTACCGTGGTGCTGCCCCAATTCAGTGGTCTGTCCTAAACGGTGATGAGGTAACAGGCGTTACCACAATGTATATGGAAAAGGGACTTGATACAGGTGACATATTGCTGAAAGAGGAATACAAAATCGGAATTAACGAAACAGCAGGAGAGGTTTTTGACAACCTTGCAAACCTTGGTGGAGAGTTGATTATAAAAACCCTTGACTATGCCCAAAAGGGAATGTTAAACCCCATTAAGCAGGACGATAACCTTTCAACCTATGCAAAAATGCTTGACAAATCAATGTGTAAAATTGATTTTTCTAAAACAAACAAAGAGGTGCATAATAAGGTAAGGGGACTTTGCCCTTGGCCTGTTGCATCAACTATGTTTAACGGAAAAGTCCTTAAAATATTTGAAACCCGCCTTGCAGATGGCAAAGGAAAGCCGGGGGAGGTAATATGTACAAATCCCCTTACAGTAGCCTGTGGCGAGGGTGCAGTGGTTGTAAATTCAGTTCAGCTACAGGGCAAAAAGAGGATGGGCTCAAACGCCTTTTTGCAAGGACACAAAATAAATATCGGAACAATAATAGGAGATTAATTATGCCTTATTTTTATGGATTTGACTGGACATACATTGTTTTAATTCTGCCCTGCTTTATTCTTTCAATGATATGCCAGATAAAGGTAAAATCAAATTTTTCAAAATACGGAAATATACCCAACAGGCGTGGTATGACAGGTGCTCAGGCAGCACAGTATGTGCTTAATCAGTACGGTGTAACAGGGGTTAGGATAGAGGCAACCTCCGGTAGTCTTACCGACCACTTCGACCCAAGAACAAATGTTATCCGCTTGTCACAGGATGTTTACAATGTTGCATCCGTTGCAGCGGTGGGTGTTGCTTGTCACGAGGCAGGTCACGCTGTTCAGCATGCAACAGGATATGTGCCAAACAAAATCAGAGGTGCTATTGTACCGGCGGCAAGGATTGGCTCAAATTTAGGTTGGATACTCTTCCTGATAGGTCTGTTTCTGCCAACACAGTATTCGTTTGTATTGTGGCTTGGAATTATCTTCTTTTCACTTTCTGTACTGTTCACAGTAGTAACTCTCCCTGTTGAGTTTGATGCCTCACGCAGAGCCTTAAAATGTATAAGAGAAACTAACCTTCTCGACACAGATGAGTACGAGGGTACAAAAAAGGTGCTTCAGGCTACCGCTATGACCTATGTTGCTTCGGCAGCAACTGCTTTGCTTCAACTTTTGCGTCTTATTATAATTGCCAACAACAGGAGAGATTGATGACTAACCCCAGAAGAATTGCATTTGATGTACTTTTCAAGATTGAAACCGACAAGAGTTACAGTTCAATCTTAATAAATCAAGTTTTAAAAGAGAACAAACTTTCAAAGCTGGATTCATCCTTTGCCTCTGCAATAATTTACGGAGTGCTGGAAAGAAAGTTAACCCTTGACTATATAATCCGCAGTTATTCATCAGTAAGGCTAAAGAAGATTGAGAAAAAAACCCTTATTCTCCTTAGAATGGCTGTTTATCAAATGCTTTTTATGGACAAGGTTCCCGAAAGTGCCGCCGTTAATGAAACAGTAAAGCTGGCAAAAAGTCTTAAACTGTATAAGTCGGCAGGCTTTATCAACGGACTGTTAAGGAGTATCACAAGGGCTGAGGAAAAGTATAACCTTGATAATATCCAGGATAAAAATAAGTACCTCTCTGTAAAATATTCTGTTCCCCAGGAAATCATATCCCTTTGGAAAGATAGCTATGGGGAAGAGGTTACCCTTGATATGCTCAACAGTCTTGAAGGCAGACCGCCACTTTACGCAAGGGTTAACACCTTGCTTATAACAAAAGAGGACTTGCTTATATCCCTTGAAAAAGAGGGTATAAAATGTGAGGAAACTCCCCTTGAAAATGTTATAAAAATCAGCTCCACAGGTGCAGTAGAATTATCAACAGCATTTAAAGAGGGAAAGTTCTATATTCAGGATTTATCCTCAAGTATTGCTTTGGAAAGTTTTTCTCCAAAGTCGGGACAAACTCTCTATGATGTTTGCTCTGCTCCGGGTGGAAAGTCATTTACATCAGCAATTCTTATGAATGATATGGGTAAAATCAATTCCTTTGACCTTTACCCCCACAAGATTAATCTGATAAAATCCGGTTGTAAAAGGCTGAAAATAAATATAATCAATGCAAGTGTTAAGGATGCCCTGAAAAATAATGAAACAGAAACAGCAGATGCAGTTATTTGTGATGTACCTTGCTCAGGTCTTGGTCTTATCCGCAGAAAGCCGGAGATAAGGTACAAGGAGGATTTGTTTGATAATTCTTTAAAAGAAATTCAGTATAAAATCCTAACAGCATCCTCACACCTTGTAAAAAAAGGTGGTAGGCTACTTTACTCCACCTGCACCCTTAATCCTGATGAAAACAACAGGATGATAGAAAAATTTCTTTCAGAAAATGAGGAATTTGTGGGAGAAGATATAATTCTTCCAAAGAATATTAAAAGAACAGTTGAGGAAAAGCCATACGAATGTTCTCTTTTTCCGCAAACAAACAATTCAGACGGTTTCTACTTTGCAATTTTAAGGAGGAAAGACAAATGACTGATTTGAAGTCAATGAAAATCAATGAAATTCAGGATTTTGTCGAAAAGCATAATTTCCCAAAATATAGAGCAGAGCAGATTTTCCGCTGGATAAATTCCGGCGTGTCGTCCTTTGACGAAATGAAGAATATTCCCAAGGATTTACGCAGTAAGCTGTCTGAATATTATTACATTTCTGTTGTAAATATTGAAAAAAAGCAAGTTTCAAGTTATGATAATACAGTTAAGTATCTCTTTAAATTTGGTGACGACGAGTGCGTAGAATCAGTAGTAATGAGCTATCACCACGGATACACAATTTGCATTTCAACTCAAGTTGGGTGCAAGATGGGGTGCAAGTTTTGTGCCACAGGTATGCAGGGCTTTACAAGGAATTTAACTTCAGGTGAAATGCTCTGCCAGATAGAAACAGCCCAAAAGGATTTAGGTATAAGAATTTCAAATATTGTCCTTATGGGTATGGGTGAGCCACTTGACAACTTTGATAATGTTGTCAGGTTTATCCACTTGGTTTCCTCGGAAAAGGGACTGAATATCGGCAAAAGGCACATTACCCTTTCGACAAGCGGTGTAGTTCCTAAAATCTACTCATTAGCAGATTTAGGAATGCAGATTACACTTTCTGTTTCTCTTCACGCCCCTAACGACGAGATGAGAAGTGCCACAATGCCCATTAACGATGCATTTAATATCCACAGCCTTATGGACGCTGTGAGATATTATATAGATAAAACCCACAGGAGAGTAAGCTTTGAATACGCTATGATAGACGGCGTAAACGACAGCGACTCCTGTGCAAATGAGCTTGGCAGACTTATCAAGGGAATGCTTGTTCATGTCAATTTAATCCCGGTCAATTCGGTAAAAGGCAGCGACTACCGAAAAAGCAATAAGGAAAGGCTGATTTCCTTTACAAATATACTTGCTTCTTACGGAATAAGTGCTACTGTTAGGCGAACTCTGGGTAGTGATATTGACGCAAGCTGTGGTCAGCTCAAGGGTAAATATAAGGAAGGAGGATAATAATCTTGAATATTTACAGCAAAACAGACAGAGGAAAAGTGCGACAGGACAATCAGGATTATTGTCTTTCAGGCAAAATTGCCGATAATTCGCTGTGGGCAGTTGTCTGTGACGGAATGGGCGGAGCCAACGGAGGACACACAGCCTCCACAACAGCCTCCGAGTACATAGCTCGTGAAATCAAAAATCTCTACACAGGTGACTTTACCAAAGAGGAGCTAATAACCCTATTAACAAATGTAGTTGTGGGCGCAAACCTTGAGGTTTACAACATTGCACGAAAAAATATTGAACTCACCGGAATGGGCACAACCTGTGAGCTTGTGTTCATCCGTGACAACATCATCCATATTGTCCATGTGGGTGACTCAAGGACATACATAATCAGAAAAGACAAAGCAATTCAGCTTACCGAGGATCATTCCCTTGTTCAGGAGATGGTAAACCGTGGCGAAATCACAAAAGAAGAGGCTATGGTTCACCCAAATAAAAACTTCATCACAAGGGCTGTTGGTATTCGCTATGATGTAAATGTGGATTATGTTGAATGCCCTTACCAAAGGGGCGACACAATCCTCATTTGTACCGACGGACTTACAAATTGTGTTTCGGAAGAAGAGATTGTAAAAATCATCAAAAACAACAGAAACAGTAAGGTTGTTAACAAGCTTGTTGACGCAGCAAACAACGGTGGCGGTACCGATAATATTACCGTCATAACAATATTTTAGGAGGAATAGTCATGGATAAGTACACAGGCAAAAAACTTGACGGACGCTATGAAATCCACGAACTTATCGGTGTTGGTGGAATGGCAAATGTTTACAGGTGCTACGATACCATTGACGACAGAGAAGTAGCCATTAAAATTCTCAAAGAAGAATTTTTGGACAATGCCGAATTTATCCGACGCTTCAAAAACGAAAGTAGGTCAATTGCCGTTTTGTCCCATCCCAACATTGTAAAGGTGTATGATGTTTCATTTGGAGATATGATTCAGTACATTGTTATGGAGTACATTGACGGCATCACCCTTAAAGAATATATAGCACAGCAGGGCGTAATCAAATGGAAAGAGGCTCTCCACCTTACAACCCAGATTTTAAGGGCGTTACAACACGCTCACGAAAAGGGCATTGTCCACCGTGACATCAAGCCCCAGAATATTATGCTTTTGCAGGACGGCACAATCAAGGTTACAGACTTTGGTATTGCCCGTAACTTTAACTCTGCAACAAGAACAATGACAGAACAGGCAATCGGCTCTGTTCACTATATCGCACCTGAACAGGCAAAGGGTGGTAACACCGACGGAAAAACCGATATTTATTCAGTCGGTGTAATGATGTACGAAATGCTTACAGGCAAGCTTCCATTTGTTGCCGACAATGCAGTTTCCGTTGCTATAATGCAACTCCAGTCAACTCCAAAGCTACCTCGTGACATAAACCCGGACATTCCTATGGGACTTCAGGAGATAACTCTCCACGCTATGCAAAAGGACCCAAGAGCAAGGTACGAATCTGCTCAGGCTATGCTTAACGACATAGACAGATTCCGCCTTAACCCCGGTATAGTATT
>JBJEPA010000056.1:0-10443 GCA_051880995.1 Ruminococcus sp. | reverse complement strand
ATTAATGGTGAAAAATCAAGAAAGGTAGTTGACAATGCCCTTAGCATTGTTGAAACTCTGGAACACCGTGCAGGTAAGGACGCAGAGGGCAAAACAGGCGACGGCGTTGGTATTCTCCTTCAAATTTCACACGAATTTTTCAAAGATGCTACTGCTGATTTAGGCTTTGATATTGGCGGTGAGAGGGATTACGGTATTGGTATGTTCTTCTTCCCACAGAACAAGCTTAAAAGAATGCAGGCTATGAAGCTGTTTGAGATTATTATAAAGAAAGAGAACCTTGAATTCTTAGGTTGGAGAAATGTTCCTACTGATCCAAGTGTTATTGGTCAAAAGGCTCTGGATAGTATGCCATACATTATGCAGGGCTTTGTGAAAAGGCCTTCTAATGTAAAAAAGGGTCTTGACTTCGACCGCAAGCTGTACATTGCAAGGCGAGTATTTGAACAGAGCAACGAGGATACATATGTTGTTTCTCTTTCAAGCAGAACAATAGTATATAAGGGTATGTTCCTTGTAAAAGAGCTGAGAAAGTTCTTCTTTGATTTACAGGATCCAAAATATACTTCTGCCATTGCAACTGTTCACAGCAGATTTAGTACTAATACTAATCCAAGCTGGCAAAAGGCACATCCAAATAGAATTATTGTACACAACGGTGAAATTAATACTATCACAGGTAATGCAGACAGAATGTTAGCAAGAGAAGAATCTATCTCCTGTGATGTTCTTAAGGACGATTTGGGCAAAATCTTCCCAATCGTAGATACAAAGGGCTCTGACTCTGCAAGATTGGACAACTCACTTGAATTTATGATGATGGCAGGTATGCCACTTCCACTTGCAGTTATGATTACAATTCCGGAGCCTTGGAAGAATAACAAGACTATTTCCCTGGAAAAGAGAGATTTTTACCAGTATTACGCAACAATGATGGAACCTTGGGACGGTCCTGCCTCCATCATCTTCTCAGATGGTGACATTATGGGTGCTGTCCTTGACCGAAACGGTCTTAGACCATCAAGATACTACATTACAAAGGACGGTTTTCTTATCCTTTCATCAGAGGTTGGATGCATTGACATTCCACCGGAGGATGTACTTGTTAAGGAAAGACTTCGCCCCGGTAAAATGCTACTTGTTGACACAGTTAAGGGTAAGCTTATTGATGATGAGGACTTAAAGTCATATTATGCAACAAGACAGCCTTATGGTGAGTGGCTTGACCAAAATCTTATTTACCTTAAAGACCTTAAAATCCCTAATAAGGGTGTAGAAAAGTTTGACAAGGAACATCTTGTAAGACTTCAAAAGGCTTTTGGTTACACATATGAGCAAATCAGAACAAGCATTTTGCCAATGGCTAAAAACGGCAGTGAACCTATTGCCGCCATGGGTGCTGATTCTCCAATTCCACCACTTTCTGATTCTGACGCTCCGCTTTTCAACTACTTTAAGCAGTTGTTTGCACAGGTTACAAACCCTCCATTTGACTCAATCCGTGAGGAAATTGTAACAGACACCAGCGTTCACCTTGGAAGTGACGGTAATATCCTTGTTGAAAAGCCTGAAAACTGTCATATTCTGAAGATTCAGGACCCGATTCTTACAAATACAGATATGCTTAAGATTAAGAATATTGACGCTCCCGGTCTTAAGTCTGCTGTTATTCCAATCACATATTATAAGAACACTAACCTTGCAAAGGCTATTGAGCATCTGTTTTATCTTGCTGATAAGGCTTACAAGGATGGTGCAAATATCATCATCCTCTCTGACAGAGGGGTTGACGAATATCATGTTGCAATTCCTTCACTTCTTGCTGTTTCTGCAATGCAGCAGCACTTGGTAACAACTAAGAAGAGAACTTCTGTATCTATGGTGCTCGAAAGTGCAGAGCCTTGCGAAGTTCACCACTTTGCAACACTCCTTGGCTACGGCGCAAGTGCAATTAACCCATATCTTGCACAGGAAACAATCCGTGACCTTGTTGACTCCGGTTCACTTGATAAGGACTACTATGCCGCAGTTAACGATTATAATGATTCTGTTCTTCACGGAATTGTTAAGATTGCCTCTAAGATGGGTATTTCTACAATTCAGTCTTACCTTGGCTCTAAAATTTTCGAGGCTATTGGTATTTCAAAAGAGGTAATTGATAAATACTTTACAAATACAGTAAGCAGAGTCGGCGGTATTACTTTGGACGACATCAGCGCTCGTTCCGAAAAGCTCCATGCTTCTGCTTTTGACCCACTTGACCTTAATGTTCTTCTTGAGGTTGAAAGTGCAGGAAGTCACAAACTTCGCAGCGGAAAAGAAGATCATCTTTACAACCCTGAAACTATCCATCTGTTGCAGGAATCAACAAGAACAGGCAACTATGACTTGTTTAAGGAGTATTCTGCCGCTATTAATAAAGAAGATAAGAATATGAACCTGAGAAGTCTTCTTGAGTTCAACTTCCCGGAGGACGGCGGTATTCCTATTGATGAAGTAGAAAGCGTTGAAAGCATTTGCCATAGATTTAAGACAGGCGCTATGTCCTACGGTTCTATCTCTAAGGAAGCTCACGAAACTATGGCTATCGCTATGAATACCATCGGCGGTAAGTCAAACTCCGGTGAAGGCGGAGAAGAAACAGAAAGACTTACAGTAGGTAAGGACGGACTTAACCGTTGCTCTGCAATTAAGCAGGTTGCATCAGGTAGATTTGGTGTTACATCCGAATACCTTGTAAGCGCAAAGGAAATACAGATTAAGATGGCACAGGGCGCTAAGCCGGGTGAAGGCGGACATCTTCCGGGCAAAAAGGTTTATCCTTGGATTGCTAAAACAAGACATTCAACACCGGGTGTAAGCCTCATTTCTCCACCACCACACCACGATATTTATTCAATTGAGGACTTGGCACAGCTTATTTATGACTGTAAGAATGCCAATAAGGATGCAAGAATTTCAGTTAAGCTTGTTTCCGAGGCAGGTGTTGGAACTGTTGCCGCAGGTGTTGCAAAGGCAGGTGCCGGAGTAATCCTTATTTCCGGTTATGACGGCGGTACAGGTGCTGCTCCGAGAAACTCTATCTATAACGCAGGACTTCCTTGGGAGCTTGGTCTTGCAGAAACCCATCAGACACTTATTATGAACGGACTACGTTCAAAGGTTGTTATTGAAACCGACGGTAAGCTTATGACCGGCCGTGATGTTCTTGTTGCTGCTTTACTTGGTGCGGAAGAATTTGGCTTTGCAACTGCTCCACTTGTAACAATGGGTTGTGTAATGATGAGAGTTTGTAACCTTGACACTTGTCCTGTTGGTATTGCTACTCAAAACCCAGAACTTCGTAAGAGATTTAAGGGAAAGCCTGAGTATGTTGTAAACTTTATGCACTTTATCGCACAGGAACTTCGTGAATATATGGCTAAACTGGGCATAAGAACTGTTGACGAGCTTGTTGGTCGTTCCGACCTTCTAAGGGTTAAGGAATCAGAAGAAGGTTCAAAGGGTGCTAAAATTGATATGACTAAAATTATCAACAACCCTTACGCAAACACAGACGCTCCAAGAATCTTTAACCCAGAGGATGCTTACGACTTTGGTTTACAAAATACTATTGACGAAAGAATTATTCTTAAGGAATTGTCACCTGCTTTTAGAAATAAAAAGAGAAAGCACTCCATTGAAATTGATGTAACAAATACAGACCGTTCTGTTGGTACAATCTTCGGTTCCGAGGTTACAAAGCACTTTGGCGAAAATACCCTGGATGACGATACATTCACAGTAAAATGTAACGGTGCCGGCGGTCAGAGCTTTGGTGCATTTATTCCTAAGGGAATTACACTTGAACTTGTTGGCGACAGTAACGACTACTTTGGTAAGGGCCTTTCCGGTGGTAAGCTTATTGTATATCCTCCAAAGGGTTCAACCTTCAAGAGAGAAGAAAACATCATCATTGGTAATGTTGCTCTTTATGGTGCTACAAGCGGTAAAGCATTTATTAGCGGTGTTGCCGGCGAGCGTTTCTGCGTAAGAAATTCCGGTGCTATTGCTGTTGTTGAAGGCGTTGGCGACCACGGTTGTGAATATATGACCGGTGGTAGAGTTGTTATCTTAGGTAAAACCGGCAAAAACTTTGCTGCAGGTATGAGTGGCGGTATCGCTTATGTTCTTGACGAGGATTCAAACCTCTATATGAATATGAACAAAGAGCTTGTTTCTGTTAGTGGTGTTACAGAAAAATATGATGTTGCCGAACTTAAAAATATCATTGCAGAGCATGTTAAGGTTACCGGCTCACCTAAGGGTAAGGAAATTCTTGATAACTTTAAAGAGTATCTTCCAAAGTTCAAGAAGGTTCTTCCTAACGACTATGCAAAGATGATGCAGACTATGTATGCTATGGAAGAAAAGGGTATGAGCCCTGAACAGGCAAAGATAGAAGCATTCTATATTAATACAAGAAAGTGAGGCGGCGAAAACAATGGGAAAGCCAACAGGTTTTTTAGACTATAACAGAAAAAACAATATGGGCACTTCGCCCCTTGAGAGAATTAAAAATTATAATGAGTTTCACAAGCCAATGGAAGAATCTCTAAGGTGCAAGCAGGCTGCAAGATGTATGGACTGTGGTGTTCCTTTCTGCCAGAATGGTAAGCCTATTATGGGTATGGTGTCAGGTTGTCCTCTTAACAACTTGATTCCGGAGTGGAATGACCTTATTTATACAAAAGAGTATGAGGCAGCCGCACACAGACTCCTCATCACAAACAATTTCCCTGAATTTACATCAAGAGTTTGTCCTGCACTTTGCGAGGCAGCTTGCACTTGTGGTTTGAATGGCGATGCTGTAAGTGTTAAAGAAAATGAAAACTTTATCATTGAGTACGCATATTCAAGCGGAATGATGCAACCTGACACTCCAAAGGTAAGAACTGAAAAGAGTATTGCAGTTATCGGCTCCGGTCCAGCCGGTCTTGCTTGTGCTGACCAGCTCAACAAGCGTGGACACAACGTTACTGTATATGAAAAGGACGACAGAATTGGCGGACTACTAATGTACGGTATTCCAAATATGAAGCTTGAAAAAAGCGTAATTGACAGAAGAGTTGACCTTATGAAGGCATCAGGGGTAAAGTTTGAAACCAACAAAAATGTTGGTGAGGATATTAAGCCTGCAACTCTTCTTAGAAAGTATGACGCAGTTGTTCTTTGCTGTGGAGCAGGAAATCCCCGTGATATCAATGCACCGGGCAGAGATGCAAACGGAATATATTTTGCAGTAGATTTCCTTAAAGCTACCACCAAGAGTCTTTTGGACTCCAATCTTGAGGATGGCAACTACATCTCAGCTAAAGATAAAAATGTTGTTATTATCGGTGGCGGTGACACAGGTAACGACTGTGTGGGCACATCAATCCGTCAGGGATGCAAGTCTGTTGTACAGCTTGAGATGATGCCAAAGCTACCTGACACAAGGGCAGAGAACAACCCATGGCCTGAATGGCCTAAGGTTTGCAAAACTGACTACGGCCAGGAAGAGGCAATTGCAAAATTCGGAAGTGACCCAAGAATTTATCAGACTACTGTTAAGGAGTTTGTGAAGGATGATGAGGGTAATCTAAAGGGTGTAACAACTGTTAAGGTTGAATTTGTCTATGACGAAGAAGCCGGCAGAAATGTTATGCAGGAGGTTCCCGGCAGTGAAAAGTATATTGAAGCAGAACTTGTACTGATTGCAGCAGGATTTTTAGGCCCTAAGCAGTATATCCCAGAGGCTTTTGGTGTGGAAACCAACAGCAGAAGCAATGTTGCCACAGAAGAAGGTAAATACTCAACAAATGTAGAAAAGGTATTTACAGCAGGAGATATGCACAGAGGACAGTCCCTTGTAGTTTGGGCAATCAGAGAGGGAAGAGATGCGGCAGCAGAAGTTGACGAATATCTGATGGGTTACACCTGTTTGAAATAATTTTACATCTTAAACAAAGCAGACATCGGTCTTACGATAGGTGTCTGCTTTTTTGATTATCATTTATTAGTCAATCATTGACTTTTATTCTTTGTTTGTTTATAATGAAAACATTGTTATATGCTATATTGAAAACAATGTAAAGAATTCTATTTGAAAGGAAGTTAAGATGAAAAATATTAAAAAGAGAGTATTATCCTCTATCCTTGCAGTGCTAATGTTGTTTCCTGCCGGATTAGCAGGAGCTTTGAGTGCTGAGGCTTATACATACGGAGATGCTTCTACTGATGTAATCCCCTTAAAGTCAGTTAAAAATACAAAAACCGTTGTAAAATATACAAATGGTACTACTGAAACCTTTAGCGGAATGATTGATGCAGGTAGTCTTGAACAGACCACAATTGTAGAGGAAATTGCATCTTATGAAGTGTTTTATAACAACGAAAGTATTATATCTGTTGAGCTTAGGGATATTGAGTACCGAGATGAAATGGCTGTCGGTGCATCTACAAGCAAAGCTATGAACGGCTATTATGCTGTTAGTTTTGATTTACCTGACAGCAACAAGGAGGCCTTTCTCACTGGTCTTACACCTAACAATCTGGAGATAGTACAGGAGAGAATTGTTGACGGATATAGCTCAGAATATGATTTCACAATGGAATCTATCGACTTTATTGACACAGAAAAAACCACTGCTTCAAGTGATGACGACGAGCTGTGCTGGGCTGCGTCTGCGTCAAATATGCTCCATTATTCAGGCTGGGGAGAGAAGGCTGGTTTTTCAACCTGTGACGACCTGTTTGACCTGTTTCAAGAGAATTATTATGACGGTGCCTACTGGAATTTTGGCGGAATAAACTGGTTTTTTAACGGCAATAAAGGTTTGCCTGACACATGGCTTTCAGGGTCAGAGGCAAGACTAAAGGATTACGGAAACAGCGGTGGTTATCTTAAAGATTATGCAATAGAAAAAATATTTAAGTACATGGACTTATCTGAAAATTATACTAACATATCAACGCTTATAAGCGACCTGCAAATGGGATACGCTGTCAGTCTATCCCTGGGATGGGTTAACGAAGATGAACGCAACGGCGGTCATTCTGTGACCTGTTGGGGATATGTTACAAATAATGATTACAGCGAAAACGATAAAGAGCATTATGAGGCACTTATAATCTCTGATTCTGACTCTGACCAACAAGAGGACACAAACAGAAGAACAGCTCCAAATATGCTGAACTTAATCCATCTTATTCCCTATGTGAGCGAATCACTCGGCTATGACTCTTGGATTTGTGATGGATATAATAACGGAGCTTTTGAATACTTTACAAGTCTTGCACCATACAGTGAGGATGTGGAAAAAGAAACAGACATATACGCAACACGCAGTAAGGTGACAGACCCTGATTTCTATGCAACAGGGGCATATATATCAGCATCAGAAATAGACGAAGTCCGTCAGAATAATATTGCTCTTGGTGAAACAGTATTTATTTCACCGATATTCAGCAATACCGGTGATGTAAGCTATGAGGGTGAATGTAGCTACAACATAGTGATTAATGATGAAAACGGAAGTTCAGTATATAATGAGTCTTTTTTATCAAATATCTGTTCTTCACCCTATGACAAAAATATATTTTTTGATAAATTTGCAGATATAAAGGGGCTTGGTGCAGGAAAATACACAGCCACAATCACACTTAATGATAACCATTCTGTAAAAGAGGCGTTTTTATGTAATAATACATACCAATTTGATTTTACTGTAATGGAACCAAGCTACGACACATCATCATTATCAATAGATGCAAATATCAGTCAATTTGAAGACTATGAGGCAACAGTTGACTTAACTTTTGATGGTTTTGAAGATACAGAAATACTTGAAAACGCCGATAGCATTTCCCTTTCTGTATCATACTACAATGAAGGAAAATGGGACACTTGGAATTATTGCTATGAAAGCATGGACACCCTCCCAACTGAATGCTCTATTTACAATCTCGGTTCAAAAGTGAAATTTAAGCTTTATTTCAAAGGAATATGATTTGGAGTATTCTTCAATTTCGGCTACAGCAGATAAGAAAAACACCGGAACATATACCCCAATAGACAGGGGAAATAATTCTCTTAAGGAAGGTGAATTGTTCGCTTTTAAGATAGTAAACATTTCAACAGTTGATATTGAGGACAATACCGTTCGTTACAGTCTTCACGCAACAAGGGAGGACGGTACAGATATTGCTCTTACCGATGAACAGGAGATTACCGTTAATTTTGGTGAAGAATCAGAAGTATTTACGGTGACATCATGGAACACAGATGAAGTGCTTTCAGGGGAATACAACATATCTGTTTTTGTAGAGGGAAGCTTTGGAATAAGCGAATGCTCCCTTGGTTCTTTGACATTTGAGGAAGAACATTCCTTAACAGTAAACACAGTTAGTGATATTGTTAATAAATACGACGGCAAAATATCCCTTAGAGAGGCTGTTGAATACAGTAAAGAGTGTACCGATGAAAACAAGGTAATTACTTTTAGCGAAAATGTAAGGAATAGTGATGTTACATTGGATACTGCTATAATTGTTGATGAAAGTATTTTCATTGACGGTAACTGGTATGATCCAGAATCCGACAACACTTTCGGAGTATTTTTATACGGAGGTGAAAAAACGCAATTATTTGATGTAAAATCAAAGGGGAAACTAACAATAAAAGGAGTCACTTTCGGTTACGGTAAAGGAGAAAACGGCGGTGCCATCAGTAATGACGGCGGTATATTAGATATTGATAACTGCAGATTCTTTAGTAACAAATCTGTCCTGAAAGGCGGAGCAGTTTACACCAACGGAGGAACTTTAAAAATTAAAAACACCTGTTTCAAAAATAATTCTTCTGCTTTTGGCGGTGCAATTGAAGCCGAGGGCAATGCAAAAGTTGATATACTTAACAGCTCCTTTTTTAATAACACCTCTAACTGCGGTACAATTTATAACAACAGCGGTAAGTTGAATGTTGTTTCATCTACCTTTACCGACAACACAATCAATTCAGACGGTGGCAGTGTTATCACCTCTAACGGTGAAGCAACTGTACTTAACTGTATTGTTACAGGAAACTATTATTCTGTAGATTTGACAGGAAAAATTAATGTTTACGGAAGTTACATAGGAACAACAGATACCCTTGTCAAAACAGATGAGGTAAGTACAACCGGTGAAAAAGAAAGTATTTTCAGAGTGGATTCGGAGGGTAATACGCAATGGTTTTCTGTATCCTTCAATTTAGGTTATGAAACTTTACATTACATTCCTCAGCTAAAATGCGAGGCTAAAAACGGATTTAAGGTTTCTGTCGAAAGGGGTAAGCTTGTTTATTTTGACAACGAAGAAAACAAGTATATTACTGATATAGACGCTGTATTTGATGAAAACGACTATACAGTTGATGAAATGGGCAATGAAAGGGCTTACTACTACGGAAGTTTTGCAGTTGAACCCCAACCACTTTACGGAGATATTAACGGAGATGAAGAAACCGACATTCAGGACGCAACTTTACTTCAACAATATCTAAATAATGAAGAATATCTCACTGACGAGCAACTGAATAATGCAGATATTAATTATGACGGAAATGTTGATATTAAGGATGTCACTTATCTCCAAAGGTGCATCGCTGGAGATTATTAATCAGCACCAATAAAACAGAGGCTGTCCAAATGGACAGCCTCTTACTTTTACCTCAATAATTATTTGTGTCATTAAAAAATCATCAGCATAAAATATGGTGATGATTGAGGTGATAATATGGCTATGGATACAAGGGAACTGTTTGCCCGAATGTTAAAGTGTGAAGCAGAGTCAGAGGGTGAGGACGGTATGCGTGCTATCGCAACTCTGATAATGAACAGGGCACAGGTTCCCTACGGCGAATTTGCCAGAACCAGCAACGGTGGGGATGTAAGAAAGATACTTACCCAATACAGACAGTTCACCTGCTATCACGACTATATCAACGGTGCATATAATCCGCAAAATGTATTTAATATGACACCTGACCCTATTCAATACGAAATTGCCGATTGGGCGTTGAACGGTGGACGACTTGCTTCTGTGGGTAACAGCCTGTTCTACTTCAACCCTTACAGCGATGAATGTCCTACATTCTTCCCAAGCGAAGTTGGAATTTTGTACACACGAATAGGAGAACATTGTTTTTATGCACCTACAGAGGCGTATGCTGATACTTAAGGAGGAACTATGGCTAATCGCAATATGATAGATTTAGGAAAAATATACGGCCTTACAGGAGAAGGTGATGAAAGATACCTTAATGCTAATACTTCAAATGTAGTAGATATTCCTTCCCTTGAACAAATTGCAACAGAACATAACAGAAATTTAGGTAATCTTAGTACCACACCGGGCATAAGCAACGGAGAAACTTCGGTTCCC
>JBJEPA010000055.1:0-2348 GCA_051880995.1 Ruminococcus sp. | reverse complement strand
ATTTACGGATATGTAAAAGACGGTTATCCTTTGCCTAGTCTTGAATGGAATTCATCTGATGAAACTGTTGTAACTGCAACAAAAACAGATGAAAATACAGCAATTATCACCGCTATGGCAACAGGAAAGGCTGTTATCAAGGCAACAACACCTGATGGTCAGGAGCTTGAGTGTGCTGTAACCGTATTAAAAGCCCCTGAAAAAATAGTCATAAGCAAATCTTCAATGTGTCTTGGTAAGGGCGAAAATCTTACAGTTAATGTAAGTACAGACAGCACTTCTTGGCCACTGAGTATTGAATGGAAAAGTTCCAACAGTAAGGTGGCAGAGGTTACTGCTACTTCAAAAGAACAGGCAAAAATCACAGCAAAGGGTGTGGGAACAGCTGTTATTTCTGCAAAGACCTATAACGGTAAAACCGCAACTTGTAAGGTGACAGTAAAGCCAGCTCCAATGTGGGTGAAGCTGAATGTAAGCAGTTTGTTTTTGGGTAAGGGCGAGCCTTGTATAGTTTATGAAACGGTGAATAATAATTCCTATGCCAATGCCCAAAATGTAAAATGGATTTCGTACAATAAAAAGGTTGTCACAGTTGCTAAAGCAGAGAACAACAAATGTATTGTTACTGCAAAAGGAAAGGGCAAGGCAAGAATTGCAGTAAAACTTTACAACGGAAAAACTGCAAGCTGTATTGTTACCGTGAAATCTGCCCCAAAATCAGTAAAAATCAATACGGGTAATATAAAACTAAAGCTAAAAAAGACTGTGAATATCTCCGCAGTTATGAACAAAAACTCCTTTTCAAGGAGCATTACATGGAAAAGCAGTAACCCAAAGGTTGCCAAGGTGGTAAAAACATCCCAAAACCGTGCAAAGGTAGTCAGTAAGAAAACAGGCAAGGCGGTAATCACCGTAAAGCTTTTCAATGGAATGACAGCAAAATGTAATGTAACAGTTTACAGAGCAAAAATATTTTTAAGTCCATCCTCCCAAAAGGAGAATACATATGTGGTGGGCAACACCAACGAAATGGAGCAGTGCTACAAGATGGCACGATGCGCCAAAAAAGCATTGGAACGCAATGGTTTTCTCGTAAAAATGCCAAGTCAGGAAGGACAGAGTTATCAGAAAAATGTAAAAGAAAGCAACAAGTGGGGAGCGGATTTTCATATTCCAATCCACACAAACGGACTGTTTGGCAATACCTTAGGAACAATGGTAATGGTGTGTCAGAAAAAGGGAGCAACCCTTAATATGGCTAATTGTCTTCTTGACTCTGTGGGTGCGGTAACACCCGGAAAAGATTTTGAATTAATGATTCGCAGGGATCTTTACGAGCTTAATCAAACCACTGCAAAGGCTGTATATATCGAGGTTGAATATCACGATAATGTAAAGGGTGCAAAATGGATAATCAACAATTCCCAAAAGGCAGGGGACGCAATAGCCAAGGGAATCTGCGATTATTATAAAATAAAATTTGTGTAACCCTTTTTAGGTTGTTTAGGGTAAAAGGATGGTATGAAACAGCAAAATGACAGATATAAAAAAAGGACTTAAAGACGGAATACCCATAGCCCTGGGGTACATATCCGTTTCTTTCACATTCGGACTGCAGTCTGTCCATTCGGGATTGAGCTGGTGGGAGGCTGTGATGATTTCCCTTACAAATCTTACATCAGCGGGACAGTTTGCAGGTCTTGATATATTGGTAAGGGGCGGTGGCTTTTGGATAGAGATGGCATGCGCCCAGTTTGTAATCAACCTTAGATATGCCCTTATGTCACTTTCTCTTTCTCAAAAGGCAGATAAAAGCGTAAGGGGTATTCACAGGTGGCTAATAGGCTTTGGAATTACCGACGAAATTTTTGCAGTTGCAATGGGCAACCGTAAGGACATCAGCAACAAATATCTTTATGGCTTGATTTTTTTGCCTATTGTTGGTTGGACAACAGGAACACTCCTTGGTGCGTTGGCAGGACAGGTGCTTCCAACGGTGATAAGGGATTCCCTTTGCATTGCAATTTACGGAATGTTCCTTGCAATAATCATTCCTCCTGCAAAGAGGGATTCAGCAATTCTCAAGGTGGTTGTAATCTCTGTGCTACTTAGCTGTGCCTTTAAGTGGTTGCCACTTTTAAATCAGGTATCAAGCGGATTTGTAATCATAATCTGCACAGTTGTTGCGTCCCTTGTAGGTGCTATTTTCTTCCCCATTAAGGAGGGAGAGGAATGATTTTAAGAGATTTTTTTATCTACCTTTTTATTATGGCGGGGGTTACATACCTTATCAGGGTTTTGCCCTTCGTAATTTTTAAGGGAAAAATCACAAATAGATTTGTGAAGAG
>JBJEPA010000054.1:0-2374 GCA_051880995.1 Ruminococcus sp. | reverse complement strand
TTTTCTACTGTTTCAACAAGAGTATTATTATATTCTATCCATTTATTATTATCATTTTTGAAATGGATAGGTTCCGGATATTCTGCTAACATTTTTGTTCCATCGTCCAGCAAAAATGTTTTTGAATATTCTGTTCTTTCTCCTGTGATTTCTGATACTATATTTCCTACTTCCTCTCCGTCTGAAGAAATATTACTAAAATCAGCAGTTAATTCTTCTTCCTCATTACCAGTGACATCTGCACACACTTGCACAGGTAACAAGAATACCATTAGTATACACAGGAAGATTGATATTGTTTTAATCGATTTGTTTGTCCTTTTCATAAGTCAGAACCCCTTTTTAGTAACTTTTACGTTTCAATATATTTGTTGGTGTTAATCACATCAACAACCTTCAAACAATCAGTAACCCTATATTATCCTTAATTCAGAGAATAAGTGAATTACCTATATATATTCTAACATATGTCAAATATTTTTGGTATAATTTTACAAATTTTAATATTGAGAAAATAGAGGTCATTAATTGTGAATAATATACCAAAAAGTATATACAAAGTTGTGAACACTAAACATTATAAGGGTATATATCCCCCTGTAACAAATTTTATACTTTTTCCTATCCTATTTCATTTAATAGTAGGGAAAACAAAAAGCTATGCACTTTTAAAGTACATAGCCCAAAAGTTGAATATGAAATCTTCTACCTTTATTTCAAATACTTTTTCTCCATCAAGCCGATAAAATTCTCCCAATCATCTTTATCAATATGCAAATTCATTGCTGTTCTGATGGCATTGCTCACATGTTTATTTTCAGATATATAATCGGCTATATCAGTGGCAACCATCCCTTTATTCTTTGATGCCGCCGCTAAGTCAGACATGAAAGTTTTATCCCTGTCGGACAGCATCAGCACATCTGCAAGCTTTACAAGTATTTTTTCTGTAGGTGCTGTACGGCATCCGCTCTCTATACTGGATAAATATGCGGCAGAAATGCCAACCAAACCGGCAAGCTTTCGTACTGATAGTTTCTGATCTTTTCGCTTTTCTTTGATAAACATTCCAAATGAATTTTCCGTACCTACACCCCCAAAATCATAACCTAATTAGAGTATAAAATCACAGAAAATATTAAAAAATTCTTTCATTTTAAAAAATAAATTATTTTTTGTTGGTTTGTGTTGGTTTTTGTTGTATAATGCAAATGAGGAGTGTGGTTATTGTGAAAATAATGGATTTCGTTGTGGTAGAAGATGAGAATGAAATATGCGAAGAGTATAAATCCACGGTAAAGAACTATCCGGATTTATGTCTAGTAGATACAACCGGCAGTGTGGACAAGGCGATTAATCTTGTAAATGAGTACCGACCACAGGCAATAGTATTGGATTTAGAACTTCACAAAGGAAAAGGAAATGGTATTTCATTTCTTCAAGCCTTAAAGGAAATGGAATTTTCATTCAAGCCATTTATTTTAGTTGTCACCAACAACATAAGCACAGTAACCCATAATATAGTAAGAAATTTAGGTGCAGACTTTGTAATTACAAAGAATCAGCAGGATTATAGCGTAGATATGGTGCTTGGTTTTCTCTCCTCAATTAAGGATACCGGTGCTACAAACACCAAAAAGGATAATGCGGATGTAAAAGCAACTGTCGGCGACAAATACAAAGAACGGTTAAGAAAGAAAATCACAACAGAGCTTGACCTAATCGGAGTAAGTCCCAAACTTAAAGGCAGACAATATCTAAGAGATGCTATTGAAATAACCTGCAAAAACAAACAAGCAAATATATGCGCAATTGTGGCAAAAAAATATCTCAAAACTGACGCAAGTGTTGAAAGAGCAATGCAAAACGCCATAAATCACACCTGGCGAAACACAGACATTGAAACCCTTGAAAAAAACTACACCACCTACATAAACCCAAAGAAAGGTGTTCCAACAATTACAGAATTTATATATTATTATGCAGATAAGGTAATGATGAATTTATAAAATAGGTGCCCGGCATTAACTGATACTAATACCTGATAAAAAGTAGACTTATATTTGCGAGGATAATTTTCAGAGGACAAGGCGGAGGACGCCGCAAGGCTGACGCCTTGCAAGGACGACAACGCAGTACTCTGGAAATTAGACCGCAAAGATTGTCTGCTTTTTATCAGGTATTAGTATGAGGCACCTTTTCTGCATAATCCAACAAAAAGCAACTACTTGTACTAATCAGAAAAATCCCGCATAAATGATACCTTTGAATTGTAAAAAACAATTTGAAGGAGGGTTAGTTTATGTGGGAATTATTTCTTAAATTCTTTAGGAAGTGGATATAAAAAACTTAGAAGTCGTTACTATAACGGCTT
>JBJEPA010000053.1:0-2379 GCA_051880995.1 Ruminococcus sp. | reverse complement strand
AGTCTCAAAAATACGAAAATCTTAAAAAACTATGCCGTTATTTTCAAAAGAAAGCTCAGAATAAAAGCGGTAAGGGAAGACTGAAAAAAAGTGTAGATCAAGAAATACGGGAATATCCTATAAATCTTCTTGTTTATGAAGGAGTTGGCAAAATAGCCGGACTGATAGAAGGGATGGCTACACTCGTCTTTGATCCAAATGAAATAATTGACAGCAAATATCAGGAGCTATACAGCCGTATTGAAGAGTTGATGAAATACATAAAAGACAACTCAAAGTGTGAAAAACCAGATGATGGCAATGGCACAGATTGGCAAGATATTAAACCTATACTTGACCCTTCCGGATATGTATATGAGGCTGTACCGTCAAACCGTGTTGAAGGTGTTAAGGCTGAAATCTACCGTTATGATTATCCTTTGGATGAATACGGTGTTCCTTTGGAGGAGAAAGAGGAAATCCTCTGGGACGCTGAAAATTACGACCAGATTAACCCTCAGATTACAGATGCAAACGGTGGTTTTGCCTGGGATGTACCGGATGGTAAGTGGATTGTAAAGCTCACCAAGGATGGCTACTATGACACAGACAGCCGTAATTATTACGATGTTGACGAAGACGGATATATGGATGTACCGCCAATCAGAACAGATGTAAATACTGCCATAGTGTCCAAGTCTGCACCGAAAGTTGAGTATGTCAATGTGTACAGCGATGAAATACAGGTGAAGTTCAGTCAATATATGAAGCTTGACACCGTAAATTCCCAAAACATCGTATTCAAATCCGGCAACAATACAATTTCGGGTACCCTCAAGCCTACAAATGCGGAATATAATTACGAGGAAACAGAGCAATATGCCACCGACTTTGTATTTGTTCCTGACACAAAGCTTTCAGGCAATGTTCAGGTGACAATGGGAAATGTTAAGAATTACAACGGAAAGGTAATGGAAACAAAATACTCCGAAAGTCTGCCTGTACAGTTTAAGCCTGAAAAAATAGAGGTTGAAGATACTTTATCAATGGAATTTAATTCAAGCCTTGAATTGACACCTCGTATTCTGCCCGCCGAAGCAGGACCCGGCCGTACCCTTACCGTGACTTCTAACAGTCCCGAAATAGTTGCCCCCGAAAGCAACACTGTTGTTACCGATAGCAACGGCTATGCCAAAATTACCCTTAAGGGCAAAATGCCGGGTCAGGGTATTGTAAAAATCTCCTTGGACGGAACTAATTTGTCAGCAACTGTAACGGTAAATGTTGAAACAAAGATTACTGAGGAGCTTGAAAGAGTACAGGCGTCTGTAAAAAGCGGAACTGCTGTTAAGGCAGGTACAAAGATTACCCTTACATCATCTAATCCTGATGCAAAGATTTACTATACTCTTGATTCCTCTTGTCCATGTCAGCTAAACAATGACGCTCGCACCCTTTATACAGGTCCAATTACTATTACAAAGAATACCGATATTATCGCTTATGCAGTATTGGACGGATATAAGGACAGCAAGACTAACCACTTTAGCTATACAATTAAAAAGACTTTGCCAAACATCAGCAAAGCAACGGTGAAAGGCATTACAACAAAGAGATACACAGGAAAGGCTCTAACCCAGAAAATAACTGTGACTCTGAACGGCAAAAGGCTTGTGATAAACAAGAACTTTACTGTCAAATACTACAAAAATAAAAATGTAGGCACAGCCAAGCTTATAATAACAGGTAAAGGAAATTACACAGGTTCAATTACCAAGTCCTTTAAGATTATCAAGGCAAACCAGTCAATGACTGCTAAGGCTGTGAAAAAGACGGTTAAGGCGTCTAAGCTGAAGAAGTCCAAGCAGACTGTGGCTAAAGCCATTGTTGTAAAGAAGGCTGTGGGTAGTATTTCCTATGTTAGGGTAGCAAAAGGCTCTTCAAAGAAACTTACCATAAATAAGAAAACAGGTAAAATAACTGTGAAGAAGGGCACTAAAAAGGGTACCTATAAGATTAAAGTTAAGATTACTGCAAGGGGCAATTCCAACTACAACTCTATCTCAAAAATTGTTACAGTTTATGTTAAGGTAAAATAAAATAGCTT
The DNA here is from genome assembly GCA_051880995.1 of Ruminococcus sp. GTDB lineage: Bacteria > Bacillota > Clostridia > Oscillospirales > Acutalibacteraceae > Ruminococcoides. The sequence goes on along the minus strand of JBJEPA010000053.1, from coordinate 293 downwards.
AGTGACAGTTTTTGTGAAAGACCCGAAATGAATCATTGAATAGGGCAAGCGATGGCAAGTTAAGCTGTCGCTTGTTTCTGTACTATAAACAAAAGAGTCTGGCTAATGATAGATTTTTTCACAGTAATCCGGAAATTGCTGTCGTTAGAAACAATATCATATATTTTGTTGAATATAGAGTAAAATGTTATAAAAATATTAAAAAATAGTAGAAATTGAAATCCGACTTAAAGACGGCTGGTCATTGGGAAATCGACAGTGTAATCGGCAAAAAGAAGGATACAGAGCCGGTA
>JBJEPA010000052.1:0-2379 GCA_051880995.1 Ruminococcus sp. | reverse complement strand
GATCTTACCTATTCTCCTCAACATATACGATTACTAAATAAATATATCATCATTATATCAAATATATATGCAAAAATCAAGTGAATTTATAACTATGAGAACCAAAAATAATAAATGTAATTGAATACACAACAGTTCAATCTACAACTATAATATCATTAACATTATATTTTTGCAAGCAAAAAATGATAAATATTATCATTTTGTTAATTTGCACTAATTGGAACTGCTTCTTTTGTGCTTATTGTTGTAATAAAAATATATTTTTGGGCTAAATCAGGCTGTCTAAACCGGGTAACCCTGTTGGATTACCCGGCTTTGGTTGTGGTTATAGACGGAAAACACCGCTAATATATACCTTATTTTGTGGTGGAGGTGTTTTCTTTTTCTGTTGTTTCAGTTGTTTCCTCTGTTGTTGCTTCGGTTGTAGTTTCCAGACTCTTTGGCTTTTCACCATGCTTATAGAACTGTGCAGAACCAAGAACATTTGCGTTGAAAATTGTTTCGCCCTTGTTATCTGTAAAGGTTAAAACTCCATCTTTAACTTTGTATTCAATTTCTGACTTATCATCGACTGCAACATTCTTGATTGTCATTTTGCCCTTTTCTGCTGAGTAAGCATAATAATAGGTTGAATCAAGTCCTAAATCATCACTCTTAGTATTTACTTTTAAAATACCATTGTCTGTAAACTCAAGGCTACAATCAAGCTGATACATTCCATAGTAATATGGAACCTTGTAGTCTGTATCCCAAGTGCCTACAAGGCTATCGTCTGTCTTGTAGTTGTCCATTGACTGATTTTCATAGTCAGGGTCTTTACCCTGTGACATTTCTATTGTTTGTTCCTCTGTTGTTTCGCCAGTTGACTCGTCGGTCTGAGCAGGCTGAGTAAGCTTGAGTGTGGCATTACCAAACAGCTTTACACCTTCTACATCGTAATATAGCTCTGATGAACCAAGGGAAAGCACCTTTTTGTCATCCTTTGATGTTACTGTATATTCACCACTATTGCTTTCACCCTCAAAACAAACTGTGTACTTACCCTTTCCGTCACCATCAGGACGATCAAAGATGTAGTAGTATTCATAGGACTGTGCTTCATCGGCAGTTGATGTTGAGGAGGTGTCCTCCACCTTGTAAACCCAAGTTCCTGTGATTGTTTTGGAGCCAAAGATATAATATGCACCAAAAGCTATAAGTGCTACAAGAAATACACAAATTGCAATAAAAATGCTCGGGTGTATGTACTTGAAAAGGAAAAACTTCTTTTTCTCTTCAACCGGATTTACAGAATCAAATTCCGGTGATGAAAAATCGTCAGCAGTTTCGGAAACATCTCCAAACTGTGACACATAGTTACCGTTTTCATCAACACCTGTGTTTTCCTGAGTGGTGATTTCTTCGTTCAAGTTATTATCATTATTATAATCCATAGTATTGTTCCTCTCTTATATACTGCTTATTACTATACAATATTTAAAAATAGAAATCAACTTTATTTTGTAAATTATTTTTATACATAACTATTTTTTTGTTAATAAAAATCTGTTATAGCCTGATTTTGCCTATATAAGTATAACCTCCGAAAATATCGGAGGTTATATCTCATTAAGTATTACATTAAATGTTACTTTTTAACATTAACCTTACAGGTTGCTGATTTCTTTGAGCCGTCTGTAGCTGTAAACTTAACACTTGTTGAGCCTACCTTTACGCCCTTGAGTGTTGCATTTTTACCTGAAGTAATGTTAGCGTTAAGAACCTTTACAATCTTTTTATTTGAGGACTTAACTGCGATGTTCTTGTTGTAAACATTTGATGGTGAAAGTGTTGCCTTAACCTTTACGGTGCTACCCTTACCATAGATATTTACCTTTTTGGTGCTGAGCTTAACAGCAGTAGCCTTTTGCTGTTTAACTGTTATCTTGCACTTAGCATACTTACCACTTCCATCCGTAGCTTTAGCTGTGATGTAGGTAGTACCAGGATTTATTCCCTTAACAATACCAGATGATGTTACTGTTGCAACACGCTTGTTTGAAGAAATCCACTGAATTCTCTTGTTAGCTGCATTTGAAGGAGAAACAGTAGCTTTTAGTCTGACAGTTCTACCTGTATATACAACTGAACTTGTGTTGTTCAATTTAACTTTCTGAACCTTCACCTTTGGTGCTACGGTAGTTGGTTCCTGTGTTGTAGGAGTTGGTCGTACTGTTGTAGGCTCGGTTGTTGGTGTTGGAGCCTGTGTTGTTGGAGTTGGAAGTTCTGTAATAGGCTCAGTTGTTGGTGTTGGAGCCTGTGTTGTTGGAGTTGGAAGTTCTGAAACAGGCTCGGTTGTTGGTGTTGGAGCCTGTGTTGTTGGAGTTGGAAGTTCTG
>JBJEPA010000051.1:0-2381 GCA_051880995.1 Ruminococcus sp. | reverse complement strand
TAATAAATGTTCACCCTCATATGCTGTTCCTACTGTAAATTTATCAACAGTAGTAAAAAAAGGCTCGGCAAAAATGCAAATAAGAACTACACTGGTAACCATGCCAAAAACACGACCGCTCCATGGTTTGCCCCTGGAAACAAAATATATAGGAATCATAAGTAGAGCTGTAGTGTGAATTTGGGATACGAAAATTGTCAACACTAGAAATTTGATAAATTTTCCGTCCTTAATTAAATCACAACACAAAAAAAGTATTGAAACAGCTATAAACTGTCTCATTCCATTAAGCATCCAAATAAAAGTACCCAAAGAGATAAATAAAAAACAACTATAAAAAAAATCTACAGAGTATTTTCGTAAAGTATGAATTAGACACAAACCGGAACCAATAGCTATAGACATTAACCACCAAGTGTAGTTATCAGAAATAAAGCACTTAAAAATCACTTCATATGCCGTAAAAAAGGGACCTTTAGAATCCCAATCTATTTCACTCCATGCAACAGAGAAATTATTAGGTATTGATTCAAACGTAAAAATATACTGTGTTGTATCAAACACATATTTCCTCATGCCAATCCAAAAAATAAAGTATCCAAAAACAATAATTGCATAAACTAAAGGTACTTTAGTTTGTACAAATGCCACAGAATCATTATCTCTTAGGTCAACACTTTTCTTGTTCGTCATCGAATACACAAAGTATATGAGTGGAACCCACAGCATCATCGACCAATATATAATCATTATAAAAATCCTCAAAATTATACTATATATAATATAATAATATAAATACAACTATTCGTCAACATTTTAAAAAATAATATAAAAATAAGGTGTATTTTTGATACACCTTAAATAACTAGTCAATAGAAATATTTATTAAGTTATTTAGCATTTCATCACTTAGGTTCCAACCAACCGCCTCTATGTTAGAAATTAGTTGAGATGGCCTTTTCACTCCCACCAAAACCACAGAATCTTTTATATAATCAAGGATAAATCTTATTGCAATTGAGGCAACAGATTTACCATTCTGTTTAGAAATTTTTTTCATCTCTTCAACAATCTCAAGATTTTTTATCAATTTTTCACCGTGAAAATTCACATAAACATCTCTTGACCGTCTATCATCAGAACCAAATGAAGTATTTTTATCATATTTTCCTGTCAAAACACCCTGTCCTAAGCTACCCCAAGTCAGCGGTGTTAACGATAGTTCTTTAGAAAGTGTAAAAATATCTTTTTCATTTTTTCTGCAGGCTAAACTATACTCATCCTGAAAACTTACAAATTTGCCTTTTTGAAGTTTTAATTCCTCTAAATCCTCTTGATGAATATTAGAAAGACCATAATATCTTATATAACCCTTATTCTTTAATTCGTCAAGTGTATCAATAACTTCACTTATTGGAGTAACCCCATCCCTATAATGAACCTGATACAAGTCTATATAATCGGTACCAAGCCTATTTAGTGAACCTTCGATACATTTTCTAATATAGTCCGGTGAATTATCATAAAATGTGGGTTTACCGGGTTCAGCATGTACTCCAAACTTAGTTGCAATAACAACATTTTTTCTACGATTTCCAAGAGCCTTTCCAAGAGTAATTTCAGACTGTCCTAAACCATATGTATCTGCAGTATCAAAAAAATTCACACCGTTATCAACTGCAACATTAACCGCATCAATTAACTCTTGTTCTTGAACATTACCCCATCCGTATCCACCCATAGGGCAACCACCCATACAGATACGAGAAACTTTTAAATCTGAATTTTTAAGCGTTATGTACTCCATTTGTTTCCTTATCCTTTGCTTTAAAAATGAAACCTAATGCTTTTTTTATTGTTCTATACACAGTAGTCCAGAATAGGTACATATCTGTTTTAAATGAAACCGTAGCAGCATATTTAACTCTTAACAAATTTTTCTTCTTCAACACATATTTTTCGTAATATTCATCTGCGTTTTCAGTTCCAACGATTTCATCCAGATTAATAAACTCTATTGAACTATAATCTGTAATTCCAGGACGAACTTCAAGGATTAGGTTTTCTGCTCCTTCGTATTGTTCTGTGTATCTTAATAATTCCGGCCTGGGACCAATGAAACTCATATCACCTTTAATAATATTAATTAAATTAGCTACTTCGTCAAGCTTAGTTTTTCTTAAAAAATTACCAACTTTTGTAATTCTACTATCATTTAGTGCTGTAGTTCCACCACCGATTTTATCTGCATTTTGAACCATTGTTCTAAACTTAAAAATTCTAAATGGTTGATTTTTATAACCGCCCCTTTGAGCTCTATAAAAAACAGGAAAACCCGAATCAATTACAATAGCAACTGAAACAAATAAGAAAACCGGGGA
>JBJEPA010000050.1:0-10576 GCA_051880995.1 Ruminococcus sp. | reverse complement strand
CATTCCGAGCTACTACTATGTCATTCCGAGCTTGTCGAGGAATCCCCTACCTATACCGCCCACTATGTTAGTGAAATCATACTTTCCTATAACCTATTAGTGTCTATTAATGCGCTACTGCTTTCCTTTTAGATTCTTCGGTCGCTACGCTCTCTCAGAATGACAAGGTGGTGGTGTTATAATGCGTGTAAAAAATAATCTTATTACTTCAAATCACAAACGGAAAAGACAGCAGAACAAACTGCTGTCTTTTCCTTTGGAGTTTAAATATGAAAAAATCTATCAATAGAAACCTATAATCTTTTTATTCCTCTTCTTCAACAAGAAGTGGGAGATACTCTGCATATTTTGACTTTAGCGGAGTCTTTACATCAGCCGACTGTACCTTTTTGCTTACTGCCTCTGTTGTCTTTTTAACAGGAGCAATAGTACCTGCACCGGCAACACAACCGCCTGGGCAACCCATACCCTCCAGGAGGTAACCGTCGTACTTTCCGGCTTTTGCAAGCTGGAGCATCTTTCGGCACTCGGGAAGTCCCTCTGCCCTTGCTGTGAGAACTTCTCTGTCGGGGTCAAGCTCTTTAATAATATTTTCAACAGCTTTGGCAACACCGCCACTGACTGCAAATCCGTTGCCGTCACCACTACCCTCTCTGAATGGCTCACCGTCCTCACATTCGGAAATTTTGATTCCCTTTGCGTCAAGGATTGCGCTGAATTCTTCAAAGGTCAGAACAAAATCTACATTACTGCGGATTGTTCTTCTGCGAGCCTCCAGCTTTTTGGCGGCACAGGGACCAACAAAAACAACCTTGCAATCCGGAATCTTGTTCTTAATAAGCCTTGCAGTAAGCACCATTGGAGTAAGTGCCATTGAGATGTATGGAGCAAATTCCGGGAACAGTTTTTTAGCCATTACTGACCAAGCAGGACAACAGGAAGTAGCCATAAAGGGCTGTTTTTCCGGAACTTCCTTTACAAAGTCCTCTGCCTCCTGAATTGTGCAAAGGTCAGCTCCTATTGCAACCTCTACAACATCAGTAAAGCCAAGCTCCTTAAATGCTGAGCGTATCTGACCCTGTGTTACATTTCCGAACTGTCCCGAAAAAGCAGGGGCAATAGCGGCATAAACAGGAGTATCGCTCTTTAGTGCAGTGATTGTTTGGAAAATCTGGCTCTTGTCAATGATAGCGCCGAAAGGACAGTTAACAAGGCACATACCGCAGGACACGCACTTGTCATGGTCAATCTCGGCTCTGCCATATTCGTCGGATTTTATAGCATTCATACCGCACACCTTGGCACAGGGGCGCTCGTGGCGAACAATGGCGTGGTACTCACACACATTGATACATCTTCCGCACTTTACACACAGGTCCTCGTCAATATGGGAACGGCCGTCAACAATGGAAACAGCCTTTTTAGGGCAAATCTCTACACAGGGGTGCTCCAGACAATTCTGACAGGCATCGGTGACAAAAATCCTTTTTTCTGCACACTTATTACAGGCAAATTTGATAATGTCAATGAGAGGTGGCTCATAATACTTTTCGTTAAAAAGCTCCTCATCTATTCCCTCTGAAATTGGTGAAAACTCGTTGTAATCCCTTAGAGGAAATCCCATAGCTGCACGGAGTCTTTCCCCAACAACTGCACGCTCAACAAAAACGCTGTCACGGTAATGAGCAATTTCACCCTTGATTATTTTGTAGGGAAGGCTCTGAAACTTCTTTTCATCCCAGCCCTCAAAGGCAAGCTTTGCAATTTCGGTAAAAATCTTTTTTCTTATTCTTGATTTTGATGTCTTAACTCCACGCATATTTTGTCCAACCTTAAATTATAAAAATGGAGATTACATTCATTAGTTATAATGTACTCTATAGTGATATTATACAAGATGACACAAATTCAGTCAAGTAAAATGTAGGGGTATGTATTGTCAAAATAAAGGTAAAAAAGGACGACCACAAAACGGTCGTCCTTGACTACTAATTATTTATCAGTCGCTTGTATAAGGGAGAAGTGCAAGATGTCTTGCTCTCTTGATTGCTACTGTAAGCTCTCTCTGGTGAGCAGCGCAAGTACCTGTTACTCTTCTTGGAAGAATCTTTGCTCTTTCAGACATATAACGACGGAGTCTTGCGATATCCTTGTAGTCAATCTTTTCTACCTTATCTACACAAAAGCCACAAACTTTTCTGCGTGACTTTCTGCCACGGTTTGGTCTATCTGCCATTGTAGTTAATCTCCTTTGCAATAATTTAGGGCAACGCCCTACTGATTATGCTAAATCAGAATGGTAAATCATCATCCATAGGCATTTCTTCAAAGTCGGAATTTGCTCCGTTTGAATAGCTTGTCTGCTGTGTCTGAACAGGAGCCTGCTGATAGGAAGGCTGTTGGTTCTGAACAGGAGCATAGCTGTTGTAGCCTGAATTGCTCTGGTCACGGCGCTCGCCTGTGAATGAAATGTTATCTGCAACAACCTCTGTTACATAGCGGTTTGTGCCATCCTTAGCCTGATAGGTTCTTGTCTGAAGCTGACCCTCAACGGCAATCATTGAGCCTTTGCCGAAATAACGACAAACAAACTCAGCCTGCTGACGCCAGCAAACAATGTTGATAAAGTCAGTCTGGCGCTGTTCGCCCTGCTTTACATAGTTCCTGTCAACTGCGATTGTAAAAGATGTTACGGAAATACCGCTGGCTGTTGTCTTTAATTCAAGGTCAGCTGTGATGCGACCCATAAGTATAACTCTGTTTAACATAGTAAAAATCCTTTCACATTCGGCAAAAATTGCCTACTTCCTAATTATTCGATTAGTCTTCCTTCTTAATGATTAATGAGCGAAGAACGCCGTCAGTAATCTTGTAGATTCTGTCGAGCTCTGCAGGGAATTCTGCAGTTGATTCAAAGTTGATAAGCACATAATAACCTTCTGCTTCCTTGTTGATAAGGTATGCAAGCTTACGCTTACCCCATTCATCAACTTCCTGCAGTGTGGCATGCTTTTCAATTAATGCTTTGAACTTTTCAATAGTGCTCTGAATACCCTCTTCGCCAAGCTTCATAGAAAGCACCATAACTGTTTCGTACTTTGCAGTAACTGCTGCCATTTTCTGCACCTCCTTCTGGACATATTGGCGTACATAAACCTGCACGCAAGGATTGTGTGGCATTTGCACACATTTAAATATTATATCAAATATTTTGAAATTGTCAACACTTTACAATCTTTATGTATCCAAATTTTTAATTATTTCCGAAAACAGCTGTTCAAGCCTTTTGTCCTCTCCCGAAAGGTAGAGGAAACCAAAAAGTGCCTCCAGCCCTGTGGCGCTGTGATAATCCCCAACCGAACCGTTTTTAGGGGTACATTTTGGGGATGCATTTCTGCCACGCTTATAGACTGCAAGTTCTTCTTCCGTAAGCATTGGCATAAGTTTTTTTGCAAAAATCGCCTGACTTTTGCAGTTGACAAGTTCAACCTTGATTTTGTTAAGCTCCCCAACAGGTCGCTGACCCTTATCTACAAGGAATTGGCGGACAAAAAGGTCATAGACTCCATCACCCACAAATGCCAATGTTAAGGGTGAAAGCTGTTTTGGGTTGCTTTGTTCATTTATCAGTTTACTCATATTACTCTACAAATTCAAATTCTAAGTCGTATATTGATACGGTGTCGCCCTCTTCAATGCCTTTTTCTCTTAATGCGTCAATTACACCGCCATTTGTAAGGACTCTCTGAAAATAATTGACACTTTCATAATCATCGAAGTTTACGGACTTCATAACCTGTAAAAGCCATTCGCCCTCAACGAAATAAACATCGTCCTGGACGGTGATTTTCACTTCATGGCGGTCAATTTCTTCCGCCGGAATAACAGGAGCAGGCTCTGCCTCAAACTCACGGATTGGTGGTAGCTTGCTAAGGGTTTCAAGGGTTTTGTTCATCAAATCATCAACACCGTAATGAATTTCCGCCATAATTGGGAAAAACTTATAGCCCTGTTCCTCAACAAACTTTCTAAAGTCCTCAATTTGCTCATCTGTTGCCATATCACACTTGTTGCCGGCAACAAGCATTTGTCTTTCGGCAAGCTCGGGATTGAACTTTTTAAGCTCATTGTTAATTGTGACAAAGTCCTCCTTTGGGTCCCTGCCCTCACTTCCGCTGACATCAACAATATGAATGAGCATACGGCATCTCTCTACATGTCTGAGGAACTGGTGACCAAGGCCTGTGCCTTCCCAAGCGCCTTCAATAAGTCCCGGAATATCAGCCATAACAAAGGAGTTGCCCTCCCCCATTGACACAACACCCAAAACCGGAGTTATGGTGGTAAAGTGGTAGTTGGCAATTTCAGGCTTTGCCTGACTTACTACAGAAACCAGTGTGCTTTTGCCCACATTTGGAAAGCCTACAAGTCCTACATCGGCAAGGAGCTTTAGTTCAAGTACAACTTCATATTCTTCACCGGGTAGGCCGGGCTTTGCAAATCGTGGTGCCTGTCTTGTAGGTGTGGCAAAGTGGACATTGCCCCAACCGCCCTTGCCACCGTGGGCAACAACAACAGGGTCTTTGCCGGAAACATCGGCAAGTATTCTGCCACTTTCTGCCTCTTTTACAACAGTGCCTATTGGAACACGGATGATTAAATCAGGTGCTTTTCTGCCGAATTTTCTTCCGCTTCGACCGTTTTCGCCCTTCTGGGCATTGTACTTCTTTTTATAGCGAAAGTCGGCAAGGGTTGAAATGTTGCTGTCTGCAAGGAACACAACATCTCCCCCTTTTCCGCCGTCACCGCCGTCGGGACCGCCTGAGGCTATATACTTTTCTCTGTGGAAGGAAACTGCACCGTCGCCACCGTCACCGGCTTTGATTTTAATTTTAGCTACATCAACAAACATATAATAATTCCTTAATCCTTGAATAATGGTTCAATATCTTCAACAATCTTTTTGTCAACTCTGTATTTCTTTCTTTTGTATTTAAATCCAATGGTTGTAAAGAGCAATATAGCGCCTATGGCTATTATCACGATTCCTGTAAAAACTCTGTCGTTAGCAATCAGCGCAACACCGATTACAAGCATTAAAAATGTAAGTACTGCAACAGTAACCTTAAAGGCAAGTCCGTTTCCGCCGTCGCCTACAATATCGTGAATCATATTGACTCTTGCAACCGTGGGGTTATTGTCCATAACCTTCTTTTCGCCCTCGTTGATATTATTGGTCATTATATGCCTCCTATTCTAAAAAGAAAAGGGCGGATAAACCGCCCATAAAAATTACTGTTCAACAGGATATACGCAAGCACGCTTTCTGTCCTTGCCTACTCTCTCAAAACGAACAACACCGTCAATCTTTGCAAACAATGTGTCGTCTGAACCTCTGCCAACATTTTCACCTGGGTGAATGTGTGTGCCTCTCTGCTTTACAAGAATGTTGCCGGCAAGTACGAACTGGCCGTCTGCTCTCTTAACACCAAGGCGCTTGGATTCGCTATCTCTGCCGTTCTTTGTAGAACCCATACCTTTTTTATGGGCAAATAACTGAATGTTAATCTTAAGCATATTATACCTCCGAATTTATCACTTTAATATAATCTCCATACTGTTTAGCAAGTTCGTCCATATGGAGCTTGAAACCCTTTAATATGACTTGGGCTTCCTTTACATCTTTCTCATCAACTGTAAGATAAAGGTGACTATCCTCTACCTCTACACCAACATTAAGATTTTGAACATCGGTGATGGTGTTGGCTGTCATATATGCGGCTGAGCTAACAGACGCACACACAATGTCACTTCCCTCTTCTGAATAGCCTGTGTGGTCATCAACAGAAAAGCCTGCTATCATACCGTTATGAGTAAAGAACACAACTTTCGTCATTAGTTAATCTTTTCAATTGCAACCTTTGTATATGGCTGTCTGTGACCCATCTTTCTCTTCTCGCCCTTCTTAGGCTTGTAAGTGAAAACTGTAATCTTCTTGCCCTTGCCGTTCTTGAGAACCTTGGCTGTTACAGTCTTGTCAGATGTGAAATCCAACTCACCGTTGTCGTTGCCAACAGCAATAACAGGGATTTCAACTGTTTCGTTTTCTTCTGCAGCAAGCTTTTCGATAAAGAGTTCTTCGCCCTCTGTTACCTTGTACTGCTTACCGCCGGTTTTGATAATAGCGTACATAGTAAGTACCATTCCTTTATTTTAGACTCGCTGTTGTCAGGCGGAGCTAATCACTTATACTAATACATAATAAAGCCCACAACATGCGGTTTTTATACTATAACACAAAGGTCGTAAATTGTCAACAATTATTTTGAATTTTACAGGCTTTAAGGGTATTTTTCATAAGAACTGCTATTGTCATAGGACCGACACCGCCCGGAACAGGAGTTATTGCAGAGCACTTGTCCTTTACATTTTCAAAGTCAACATCTCCGCACAGCTTTCCGTTTTCGTCCCTATCCATACCAACATCAATTACAACAGCACCCTCTTTTACCATATCTGCTGTTACAAACTTCGGCTTGCCTATGGCGGCAACAAGGATGTCTGCCTCTCTTGTTACATCAGGGAGGTTTTTAGTTCTGCTGTGGGTGATGGTTACTGTTCCGTTTTCGTGTAGAAGGAGCATAGCCATAGGCTTACCTACAATATTACTTCTGCCTATTACGACGCACTTTTTACCCTCAACAGGAATTTTATAGCTGTGGAGCATTTCCATTACACCTGCCGGTGTGCAAGGTAAAAAGTCATAGTCACCAATCATAATTTTGCCAACATTTATTGCGTGAAAAGCGTCAACATCCTTTAGAGGAGAAATTGCCTCAATGACAGCCTTTTCATCAAGTCCCTTTGGCAAAGGCAACTGGCAAAGAATTCCGTTGATTTCCTTGTCCTTGTTAAGCTTTTCAACAAGGGAAAGTAGTTCTTCCTGTGAAGTTGATGCAGGAAGTGCGTACTCCCTTGAAAGAAAACCCACAGCCTCACAAGCCTTTTTCTTGTTGTTTACATATACTCTTGATGCTGGGTCGTCCCCTACAATTATTACTGCAAGACCCGGCTTGATGCCTTTTTTTGCAAGCTCCAAGGTTTCTAAACGAACCTGCTCCTTTACTTCTGCTGATACCTTTTTTCCGTCAATTATTAATGCCATTTTTCACATTCCTCTTTTTTCTAAATACTATTAACAGAATAATTCCTGTCAAGAAAATACAAGCTGATAAAACCTGACTTACCCTTGGGGTGTAGCCAAACAATGAGAACGGTAAATAAAGACTGTCTGTCCTTAGTCCCTCTACAATCATTCTTTCAAATCCGTACCATACCATATAGCAAAGGAAAATCTGTCCCTTGAATTTGTACCACTTTTTGCTGATAAAATGAAGTACCAAAACACCTAAAAGACACCACAGGGATTCGTAAAGGAAACATGGGTGCACACCTACATTTCCTGTGTTTTCGCTGACCATTCTCCAAGGTAAATCGGTTTCTGTGCCAAAAGCCTCTTGGTTAAAAAAGTTGCCCCATCTGCCTATTCCCTGTCCGATTAAAAAGCCGATTGATGCCAAATCAAGGGTAGGCAAAAACTCAAGCTTTTGAATTTTGCAGGCAACTGCGCCACCCAAGATAGCGCCTATAAGTCCGCCGTATATGGCAAGTCCGCCTTTGTTAATATAGAAAATTTCTACAAGGTTATCCTTGTAGCTGTCCCAACTAAAAATCACATAGTACAGCCTTGCGCCCACAATAGCGCAGACAACACCAACAATAATTGTATTGAGAAGTTTGTTCTTGTCAATTTTAAAATAATCTGCTCTCATAAAGGCATAGACGCAGGCTAAAAGCAGACCTGTTGCAATTATAATACCGTACCAATACACAGAGGTATTTCCCATTGAAAAGGCAACTCTGTCTATGTCAAAATCAATCCCAAGTCCGGGAAAGGATACATTCATAGCTTTTTCTCCTATCTTACAACCGACAGTGCACAGTTGTTGTAGTCCAGCACCTCGGCAAATTTCTTTTCTATATCCCCAAATTCAAGATCGTGAATACTTGTTACATAGGAGAACAGTTCTCTGTTTGTAAAATGGGATTCCATAAGACTATTCGCTATGGAGCTGACGGAATTAAGGGAAGAAACCGCATCACCATACACAGCTTTTTTGCTGATTAAGAAGTCCTCTTTGGAAAGCCCGTTTTCTTTTAAATCCTTTATATATTCTTTTATAGAAGAATAAACCTGTTCAGGGTTACGGCTTTCTCCACCTAAAAGAACTGCACTATATCCCTCACCCTCAAAAATTTCGTAATTGAAGGTCTGATTGATAAGCTCCTTATCCTGAAGTTCTCTGTAAATCTTACTTGTTGAGCTAAAGAGCATTGCAAGTAGCACATCAAGGCTTGCCATATCCTTGGAATCAGACACCTTGTCACCTTTATTTTTAAAGCCGATATTAAAAATAGGGACAGCCACAGGCAAATTCTGCTCTGCAAAATCCTTTACAATTTCGTAAGGCTCATTTTCAAAATAGTTTGTGATTTTTACATCCTCGCAAGGCTTTAACATTCTGTCGCAAACCTCTAAAACCTCCTGGAGCTTAGCCTTACCGCAAACGCAAAGCGCCATATTGTTAAGGTTATAGAAGGTGTTGTAGCAGTCGTAAAGCTTTTGAGGGGTGATTTTTGCAATGCTCTCCACAGTACCGGCAATGTCAATCTTAACCGGATGATTGTGGTACATACATTCAAGAAGATTGAACATAACCTTCCAGTCGGGAGAATCGTCATACATTTTGATTTCCTGACCGATAATACCCTGTTCCTTGGCTACTGTTTCATCTGTAAAATAAGGCGACTGAACAAAGTCCAGGAGAATTTCAAGGCTTTCCTTAAAATTCTGAGATGCCGAGAAAAGGTAACAGGTTTTGTCAAAACTGGTGAAGGCGTTGGCGTTTGCTCCTGTTCTGGCATATTTTGCAAATGCGTCACCGTCCTCACTTTCAAAGAGCTTATGCTCCAGATAGTGGGCAATACCGTCGGGAACTGTAATTTTTTCACCGTCACCTGCGCTGAAACAGGTGTTTATTGAACCGTACTTTGTTCCGAAAACAGCATAGGTTGTGTTGTAGCCCGGCTTTTCGTAAACATATATGTTAAGACCGCTTTTGTGCTTAACCTTATAATACTTGTCCCCAACAAGTGGCGACTTTACTTCTTTTATACTCATTACTTACTCTCCAGTACATAGACAGTATCAAGCTTTAGCTTTGACGCCATCTCCATAATTTCTTCCTTAGTGACTGACTGCACCTTTTTGCAGGCATCCTCTATTGAATCAAACTCATTGCACAGTACTTGACTTAGGTACCATGTTTCCATACCAAATTCGTTATCGCCAACAGCAACAAAATCGTTGCACATAGACAGCTTGGTGGAGTCAATTTCAAAATCTGTAATATTTCCTTTGGCTATATCGTCAAGTTCTTTTAGGATAGCCACCTTAGCCCTCTCAATATTATCCTTTTCAACACCGCTTTCAATGGTCATAATGCCCTTTGTTTTGTCAAACCTTGCACTACAATAGTAGCAAAGGCTTAGTTTTTCACGAACATTATTAAACAGCTTGCTGTGGGCAGTTCCGCCTAAAATAGCAACAGCAAGTCGCATTGCCATTGTGTCTTTGTAAGGGGATGCAACATCACTTCGGAAACCCATAATCATTTTGCTTTGGGAAAGCTCCATAACTTCCTTTTCTTCCTTAACATTTTGAACATCAGAAATTATGGTGTTTTCCAATTTTACAGGCATTCTCTCATATGAAGAGAAGAACCTCTGCAAAGTACTTTTTGCAACTTCTCCCCCGTTTTCTCCTGTAAAGAAAATTTCAACATTTGCCTTTTGCAAAAGATTTACCCAAGCTCTATATAAATCTTCACCGGTTACTTCCTCCACAGCAGATTTTGTGCCAAGGCGAGAAAGTCCATATGGCTCGTCCTTGCACATAATTGAAATTGCTTTGTTAAGGGAATACACCCTTTTGTCGTTAAACTCTGAATCTATAAGGTCCTTTAGCTGGCGCTTTTCCTGCAAAATTTCTTCTTCACAGAAAGATTTTCCATTTAGCTTTGGCTTGAAAATAACATCACACAGGAGTTTGGACATATCCAGGGTAATGTTGTCACCCTCAAAGGCATATCTGTCGTCAATTCCGCTGATTGAAAATACTACTATCTGCTTGTCACCGCTTTTGCGAACATATCCCCCAAGGGTTGCGCCGTAAAGGTGGGAAAGCTTTTTGGAAAGCTCTGTAAAATCTGGATAAGCAGAGGTTGAGCGAGTAAGCACTCCGCTGAGCAAAGCGTTAACAGATGCATATTCCTTTGTCAGAGGAAGTGCAAAGGTTACGCTTAGCTTTGTTGTTTTAAAACGGTTGTCCTTAATTTTACTAAAAAACACACCGTTTGCAATTTGTTCTCTATTAATGGAATTCATTAAAATCCTCCCATACATCAAAATAATAAGAAAATTATAACACAGGTGAATTAATTATTAAAGAGATTTT
>JBJEPA010000049.1:0-2389 GCA_051880995.1 Ruminococcus sp. | reverse complement strand
TAAAAATCACCCACTGGCACACTTGTTAGAACAGAACGAATATAGCGAAAATTTCATAGACCACATTCCTCATTATCAGCAGTATGGTAACAATAATAGTTACGAAAAAAGCAATCAGAATAAAAACAGTTATTCTGAAAGTAAAAATAATGGGTATGACTTTATGAATAAGGCTAACAACAATAAATCTTATTCCGGTTATAATGACGCACAAAATTCTTCCCAAAGTGAAAATTATAGGGAAAGCGAATCTAATAAAAGTTCATCACCACTTATTAACACATTTAAGTTTTAAGTAATTTACTTAACTTTAAACTTGTTATTATGCTTATTTCCTATCCTTGCATTGTTAATGTGCAAGGATAGAGAATGAGCTAAAAATAAAAAAATAAAATAAAAAGCAAAGGAGAATAAAAAATGGCAAATGCTAAAAAGACAAAAGAAGTAAAGGAAAAACCAGTAGAACAGGTGGAGCAGAATACAGAAAGTGTATTGACACCTGATACTGAAAATCAATCTAAAGAGGAGAAAAGTTCCTTGAAGGATAAGAGTACAGAAAAAGGCGTTTCGCTTAATACAGGCGATTCTCGTGAAAGTAACGAGGGGAAAGAAAGCACTGAAACATCTTTGGAAAATGAATCTGAATTTGATGTGTTTGATGAGAACTCAGAAGATTTCATTTATCGTATGGGTGCGAAAAGCAATAACACCATAAGAAGAAATCTGAACTTTGTTGACGAAAATAATAAGCCCAAAAAAGCATATGAACTTTCTGAAACAGAGTTGTTCCTTAATGACGCATATAAGAATTACAGAATCTTGACCGGCGAAATCACAAAAAATACCGTACTTGATGACGGTACTCCGTCTGCCGAAGTATCTTATTCAATTAACGGTAAAAGGGCGGTTGCTTACATACCGGTACAAAATATGGGATTCTCTTATGTACAGGAAATCAGGGAAAATGTTGAAAAGGCAATTGCACCTGATATGGAGCAGGAACAAAAAGACAGAATTATTCATTCTATCTTCAGAGAAGCAAACTACAAGTACACCAATTACATCAAAAACTTTATTGGCTCTACGGTTGATTTTATGGTCGTTGGTCTTAGTCCAACACAAGAGGTTATTGTAAACCGCAACCTTGCTATGGTGTTCAGAAGGCGAAACAATTACTTTAGAACTCGTAGAAATGCCGAGCCGAGAGTATCTGTGGGTGCTACCGTATCTGCAAGGGTACTTCTTGTAACAAAGAGATACGCTATGATTGAAATATATGGCGTAGTCTGTTATGCACCTATCAGAACGCTTACAAGCGTGTTCTGCACAGATTTAAGAACGAAGTATAATCAGGGACAGGTCATTGATGTGAAAATCCTTGATATTAAGAATCTTGAGGAAGTTACATCTTTAAACAACTACAGAGAATTTGCTAACCAAAGCAAAAATATCAAGATTGAATTTATCGCAATAAAGTGTGAGGAAGAAGAAAGAATAATTGCTGAAAGACTTGAACACTACAAGGTTGGAGAAACTTGTATTGCTACCGTTGCCGGAATCGGAGAGAACGGACAGATATATATGATTTTTGAAGATGGCGTCAAGTGTATTGCCTCACGATATGACGGAGTGCCACCATATCCAAATGTAGGGGATAGGGTACTTGTCGGTATCAATGCTATTGATAAAAAAGGCAAAGGTACTGTTTACAGCTACATCAAGAGGGTAACAAGCAGACAGCTCAACAGTTCCAAAAACTTCATTTAAGTTTCTAAGCAAAATAGCAAATCGGACAAATTGTCCGATTTGCTGTGCTATAAAAAATAAAAAAAATAAAAAATAAAAAAACTATAAAAAAGAAAGGAAATGATTTTATGAAAGCCAAAAGAATTATCAGCCTTTTATTATTAATAACCATATGTGCTATTAGTATTTATGGTGTTTCGGCTCAAGACTCAACACCAACAAAGTATGGAGTTTCGCTAACAACACCCAAAAGAGTAACCTTAGGCTTAGGCGAAAGTTATTGGGCTGAATCAAAATGTTATCACAAAGACTGTTACTCGAAATTTTATGATGTAGTCCCTGAGGGCGACAACTCATCTATTTTGAGAACCAAAAAGCAAAATAGAAGCAACTACAATGTATCTTCTTGTTTGATTAAATCAAATTCAGTAGGAGAAGGGGACTATTACTGGACTTACTCTTCAAAATATTATAATAAGCCGAAATATCAATATGGAGAACCTTGTAGTCCAAAATATGCTACTGAATTTTGTGTAGATGTTAAAAAAGCACCTAAAAAAGTTTATCTGAACAAAACAAAAATTACATTAAAAAAAGGTCAATCTTTTGTTTTATCTGAATAAACAAATACCGGCTCTTATGC
>JBJEPA010000048.1:0-2395 GCA_051880995.1 Ruminococcus sp. | reverse complement strand
TGAAGCGAATTGACAAAATCCAGCTTGAACTTTCGGAAGAAAAGGAACTGACAAAGAGCAGACAATAGCAAGGAAAATGCCCGTCGTACAAATTGAAAGTTGAAAATTGAAAATGGAAAATTAAATCTCTCTTGTCATTCTGATGGAGCAAAGCGACTGAAGAATCTTAAAAAAAGCAGTAGTGCTTACAACAACATTAATAGGTCATATGAAATTATGGCATCACAAAGGCTCCCTCGGATGAGGTATTCCCTTGCAGTGTAACAAAGGCTCCCCTGTGTAAGATATTCCCTTAGCAGGGAAATGCCAAAATAGGCGATTGTGTTATGTAATTTTATATTTATAAACTTGTTTAGAAGAAAAAATAGAATATAAAATGCACGAAGAAAAAAATCTATTGCAAAAGCAGTAGATTTTTTCTTTATTTGATTAAAAATAGACATTATTTTGCAATTTGTTAATAATAATCTTGCAAAAATACAAAAACAGGTGGGAAATATCCCCTTTTTTGTGGGTTGTCACAAAAAATATGTTAAATTCTTGACAATTTATAATAAAAGGAAGATAATAATAACAATGTATATAGATATATAAAATTTATATTTTTATCTCCATCTATGTCGAAAAAATTTCTGATAGTCTTTCCTTAATATAGAAAAGGATATATTAAAGGGAGAACAGTATTTGAAGGAGGCGACATTATGGGCAATATTGCGGAGGAAATTCAAAAGGAAATGACCTGTGAGCCTGTGTTTGAAATTCCTATTTTCGGTGGAATTAAGGTTTACGAATCTGTGGTTGTTACCTGGATTATTATGGCAGTATTCCTTGTGTTATGTCTTATTCTTGTGAGAAATCTTCGGGTTAAAAACCCAAGCAAAAAGCAGGTTTTCCTTGAGTTCTGTGTTGGCTGGCTGTATAAGTTCGTTGGCGGAATGATTGGAAAAGAGGGAGCAAAGTATGTTCCTTACCTTATTTCGGTGCTGATTTACATCGGCTTTAGCAATATCATAGGCATATTCGGGTTTAAGTCCCCAACGAAGGATTTGGCGGTGACCATAGCCCTTGCAGTTATGAGTATTGTGCTGATTGAAGTGGCATCCATTTCTAAGAAAAAGCCAAAGAAGTTCCTGAAAAGCTTTATGGAGCCAACCCCCATTATGCTCCCCTTTAACATTTTAGAGCTGGGCATAAGACCCCTTTCCCTTTGTATGCGACTTTTCGGTAATGTGCTGGGTGCATTTGTTGTTATGGCGCTTATCGAGTGTGTCGTTCCTGTGGTTGTTCCTGTTGCATTCAGCCTGTACTTTGACTTTTTTGACGGACTGATTCAGGCCTATGTTTTCGTGTTCCTCACTTCTCTATTTATAAAAGAGGGAATAGAAACGGATTAACTTTTACAGTAGAGTAATTTCTTTAGTATTACTTTAGTATTACTATTTACATTAAGGAGTGTTTATTATGTTAACTTTGCTTGCTATTGGAGCAGGTATTGCAGTATTTACCGGCTTAGGCGCAGGTATCGGAATTGGATATGCCACATCAAAGGCAACAGAGGCAGTTGCCCGTCAGCCCGAGGCAGACGGTAAGGTAAGTAAGCTACTTCTCTTGGGCTCAGCACTTGCCGAGGCAACAGCTATCTATGGCTTTGTTGTAGGTCTTCTCATTATCCTTTTGCTTAAGGATTCTTCCGCTACCCCTGCTTTGGCTGTTGGTGCCGGTGTTTCTGTTCTCACAGGTGTGGGTGCCGGTGTTGGTATCGGACTTGCCACAGCAAAGGCTTGTGAGTCCGTTGCAAAATGCCCCGAGGCAGACGGTAAGATTTCAAAGCTACTCCTACTTGGCTCGGCACTTGCAGAGGCAACAGCTATCTACGGTTTTGTTGTAGGACTTCTTATTATCCTGCTTTTACAGGATTCTGCAAGTCCGTTCATTCCATATATTTCAATCGGCGCAGGTGTAGCAGTTCTCACAGGTGTGGGTGCCGGTGTTGGTATCGGTATAGCAACAGCAAAGGCTTGTGAGGCGGTTTCAAGACAGCCTGATGCAGACGGTAAGATAAGTAAGCTACTCCTCCTTGGTTCAGCCCTTGCAGAGGCAACAGCTATCTACGGCTTTGTTGTAGGACTTCTCATACTTCTTCTTTTACCTGACAAGGCTGACCCAACAATTGCCCTTGGTGCAGGCTTTGCAGTATTCACAGGCTTGGGTGCAGGTGCAGGTATCGGCGTTGCAACCTCAAAGGCTGCCCAGTCAGCGGCTCGTCAGCCGGAGGCAGACGGTAAGATTTCAAAGCTACTTCTCCTTGGTTCAGCCCTTGCAGAGGCAACAGCTATCTATGGTTTTGTAGTTGGACTTTTGATAATTCTACTATTCTAAGGTGGGATAGATAATG
>JBJEPA010000047.1:0-2442 GCA_051880995.1 Ruminococcus sp. | reverse complement strand
TGTGTATTCTTCAAGTGAAAAACCATTTTCCTGCATAATTTTTGAGTGTGGGTATCCTACATATCGAAAATGCCACGGCTCGTGTGAAATTCCCGTGATTTCTTCTTTGTCCTTTGCATAGCGTTCGATAAATCCATAGTCTGGGGCTGCTTTTCTAAACTCATTACAGATACCGACATAGGGAAAATCGGGACGGATAAAATCTATTTCTTTTTCGTTCAATCCCAAATCAATAGCAAGCCCTGTCTGATGTTCGCTATGATTTGGCAGGGCAACATATTTTCTTGTAAAATCCTCTCCGTTATCTCTTAGCGAAACATTCCATATATCGAATTGTTCATCTAATGAACGATAACCACTTACAGGAACAATGGAGTTCCCTGCACATATTTTTTCAAGAACAAGTTGTAATACATACGCAGCATCACGCTTCATAAGAATATCTGGGAAGCGTATATCGGCAGGAATTAAACTCTCTGCATTATTGTTTTTAAGTGGATACTCTGCATTGACAAGCAGTAAATTTCCACAATAAACCTTTTCTTTTTTTAATTCAATCGTTTTCATCATTTCACATATAGACCTATCAGTTTGTCCAACATATCGGCAAACGACAGACCGATGCCTTTCATCATACTTGGATAGCGACTGTGGGAAGTAAAGCCAGGGATTGTATTTACCTCGTTAAATACAATTTCCCCAGAGGTCGTGTAAAACATATCCACTCTTGCAAAGCCAGAACAGCCCATAGTCTTATAGATGATAATTGCTGTATCCTGTATTCTTTTTTCTGTTTCTGCATCAATTCTCGCAGGCATATATATTTTTGAAGATTTCAGCGTATATTTCTCTGTGTAGTCAAAAAATCCGCTTGATAACTCGATTTCATCAATCCTGCCGACAATCAGTTCATCTATACCAAGTACCGCACAACCAACCTCAAAGCCGTTTATGGTTTCTTCAACAATGACTTCCGCATCGTGTTCAAACGCTAATTGTATAGCGTTTTCAAGTTCCTGCTGTTTAGTTACTTTTGTTATTCCAAATGACGAGCCTGCACGGACAGGCTTCACAAATAATGGATAGCTTAACTCCTTTTCAATTTTTTTCAAGGCTGCCTTTTTGCCAGAGAATTTGAAAGTTACTGATTTTGGAACAGAGATACCCGCAAGGCTAACAAGTTTATGTGCTTTATCTTTGTCCATACAAAGAGCAGACGAGAGTGTATCACACCCAACAACAGGTATTCCTGCCAATTCAAATAATCCCTGCAAAGTACCGTCCTCGCCGTTCTTGCCGTGCAATACAGGAAATATCAAGTCAACCTTGATGATGTAGAATTTTTCTTCCTTAAATTCTATAAAGCCTTTTACAGAACGGTTTTGCGATACCGCAACAGAATACAGGTTTTCGTTATCCTCAAACCAAGTATTATTTGCAATCTTTTCTTTTTTGCCTGTGTAATGATACCAGTCGCCATTTCTGGTAATTCCGATTGGAACTATGTCGAATTTTTCTTTATTGATATTTTCAAAAACAGAAAATGCCGATTGTAATGACACCTCATACTCTGTTGAATTGCCGCCAAAAATAATAGCTATTTTTTTCTTCTGCATATTACGCACCTCTTTCTTCAATTTTTATATCATTTGGTAGTTCATAACCTATTTCGCATTGGTTAATATACAATTCTGCTCCAGTTTCCCTACAAGTCTTTTTATCCCGTTCAGAACGATAAACGGGAGCGATTTGATAGGTTCGTCCATTTCGTTTAATGTAAGAAACTGACGAATTAAAAACTGAATATTCAATGTTTACGGGGCTTTGCGACAAAATTCGACCATACATATATTTATCATCAAAGCTAATCTCAATCTGGAAAGTATTGTCCGTATCGTTGCGGATTTTTAAATCTAACCACCCTTCGTTGATTGTCGCATCAGTTCCGCAAGGTAAATCTTCTGTTGTGGATGGAAATGACTCAACAGCGTGTCCGTGTCGCTCAACAACTGTAAGAGGTGTGTGTAAAAAAAGCCAAAATAACATATTGCTTAATTGACACAAACCTCCACCATAAGAGCCGACAATCTTTCCGTCAACAAGGTTTAATCCGTCCTTATATTTCTCGTGGTGGTCTGCCCACCGTACAAGCTGCCAAAAAGAAAATGTTTCATTTGGCTCAATAATCACCTTATTGATTGTTCTTGCGGCAAGTTTAAGATTATGTACCTTGTTAATTTGATATTTCATATCAAATCCACTGTTTTCATTCAGCATAAGTGATGAAGTTTCAAATACCGTATTAGGCAATAGTGCCTCAGATTTATTTTTGGCGTATTTGTTTCCGTCTATCAGCATTTCTAAATAGAACAGTTTTTTCCTTTGCCATTTACGGATAGGAAGTAAAAAGGGAAACACCTGTGTCAGTCTTTTTCTTTTCAT
>JBJEPA010000046.1:0-2447 GCA_051880995.1 Ruminococcus sp. | reverse complement strand
TCCGCCTGTGATAACATCATTGCTGTAATTACTTACAAACACACTATCCACAATGTTGTAAAGTGCCTGAATGAGCATACTGAACATTGCAGGAAGGCTCATACTAAGTATAAGCTTGAACATTGGGGCTGTACCCAACTTGTTTTCTCTTACTTTTTCCATTTCTTTTCTACCCTTTTCTTTTTAAAATATAAAACAATTCCAATAACTATTGATGTGATAATTAACCCAAACAGACATCCTGAAAAGTCAAGAAGAATATCGCTGACTTGTCCGCTTCTTCCGTCAACATTAAGTTGAATGGCCTCGTCACATACAGCTGTAGCAAGGCAAACAAACAGCTTGAAGTAAACACCGCCCATAACCTTATGGCAATAGGAATAAACAGTAAGTGTTGTTATAATGCCAAGGCAGTAAATTCTATGAAATGCGCTAACTTTCGAACCAGATTTTCATCTAATTTAAAGGAGAAAATATAGCTTAGCCAGCCTGTAACAGCACCGGACTCCTCCTGACTAATATCTGCAGGGGTTAATGAATGTACGAAAATATAAGCAATTAACAATAGGTTGAGAATTGCAAAAATCAGAGTAATTATGAATTGATGTTTCAGTGATTTATTTGTATTCATATAAACACCTCCTCAAAATACCTCATTTATTCTACATTTTTCTCTTATTATTGTCAATTTTAATGGTTGTAAAATATTTAAGGATAATATATAATATTTTAGTGACATTTACTTAAGTGTGACATTTACTTGAGCTAGACATTTACTTAAGCGGATTTCCTTATGTAAACGAAGGGAGAATTTTATGGAATCATTTATCAGTATGCTTAACGACACACTGCATATGAACGGACAGCTATTTTGCTTTTTAGTATCGCTGTTCCCTATTTTGGAATTAAGAGGCGGACTTATTGCTGCTGCACTTTGTAAAGTGCCTCTTTGGCAGGCTTTGCCCCTTTGCATAGTAGGTAACTTCTTGCCAATTCCTTTTCTTGTTCTTTTTATTGAAAAGCTTTTAAAGTTCTTAAGAAAGACTAAGTTGAGTCCTGTTGTTAAATTTGTTGACTTTCTTGAAGAAAAGGCAAACAAGAGCGCACCACAGATTATGAAACACAAAACCTTTGGTCTTACTATTTTTATTGGTATTCCTTTACCTGTTACCGGAGCTTGGACAGGCGGACTAGTTGCAGGACTGTTTAAGTTCAACCTAAAGCAAACATTTATTGCAACTATTCTTGGACTTTGTATGTCATCCACTATTATGACAATAATCACATACGGTATTCCTTGGATAGTAACTACATTAAATATTCCATCAAGTGTTGTTGTAACTGTACTTATTGCTTTAGTAGTACTTGTGGTTGGATTCTTTGTGGTTAAAAGCATGATAAAAAAGAGAAAAAATAAAGAGGTATAATTTTGTAGCGGGAGTAATCCCGCTATATTTGTAGTTTATCGAGAAATTTGTCGAGGAAAATATGAAGTTATATGATGTTGCAGTCATAGGCGGCGGAGCTTCAGGTCTTGTTGCCGCTATTGAAGCCGGAAAACAATTTATGAATGTTGCCCTACTTGAAAAAGAAAAACGCATTGGCAAAAAAATTCTTGCAACAGGCAACGGAAAATGCAATCTTACAAACATAAATGCAAATGTTAAGGATTATTCCGGCTCCCTTTGCTATGGAGTTAAAAGACTTTATTCTGAATACACTCCAAAAGATATTATTAAATATTTTGAAAATATGGGACTTGTCACCTATGCTGACGAGTTTGGTCGTGTATATCCAAAATGCAATCAGGCATCTGCTGTGCTTGATACTTTGAGAAACAACCTAAGACTTAACGATATTGATGAGTTTACAGAGTGTAAAGTAACTGATATAGTTGTTGGGGAAAATTTTAAGATTGTTACAAGCAACGAAAGATTTTTTTCTAAGAGAATTATAATAGCCTGTGGCGGAAAGAGCAGTCCCAACCTTGGCAGTGACGGAAGTATGTTTCAGGTTATTGAAAGACTGGGGCATACATTTACCGAGGTTACCCCTGCTCTATGCCCTATTAATGTTATGTCAGACAATATAAAGTCACTTAAGGGTGTGAGGGCTAAAGGCAAGGTTTCTGTACTGAATAAAGGTAAGGTTGTAAAGAGTGACTCCGGGGAAATTCAGTTTACAGAAAACAGTATTTCAGGAATTTGTGCATTTAATTTAAGTGGTTTAACCTATGATACTGTAAGGGTTTCCCTATTTCCTGATATGAGTAAAAACGAAATTATCCTAATGCTGAAAAACAGGCGTGAAATGCTAAAGGAGCTTACAGTTGACAACTTTTTGTTGAGTATTTTTAACAACAAGCTGAGTATGGTTTTGCTGAAAAAGGCACACATTAATTCCTTTAACAGAAGATGCGGTGACATTTCAAATAAAGAAATTGAAGA
>JBJEPA010000045.1:0-2456 GCA_051880995.1 Ruminococcus sp. | reverse complement strand
AATTTCGTATAATCGTTTTTTATATGTTGCATTTCTTAAAAATATAAATTATAATTATATGTAGATAGTAAAGATTATTAAAAAAGTTGAATAATTATGAATCAAAGGACTATCTAACAAAAATTCAAAAACAAAAGGAGCGAATGATTTATGAAAACTATTAAAAACAATGAAAAATCAAAATTCACAAGTACAAACAGAAAAAAGACAACAAAGAGAACTGTTGCCCTTGTAGTGGTAATATCATTACTTTTCAGCTTTACTGTATCTACTATTTTTGCAAGTTCAAGTTATGTTACAAGGAGAGGCGTTACAGAGGATGGTTGGAGATATTCTGTTGACGACATCAGTGAGGTAACTATTATCGGCTACTCCGGTAATAGTACAGAAGTTACTTTGCCTGCCGAGGTGGACGGACTCCCTGTTACCCATACTTGCTATAATATGCTTACTGATACCCCTGTCGAAAAGTTGATTATTCCTGATTGTGATAATCTATATCAATTTTATGGTGCGTCTTTTTCAAGTTCTGATTCTTTAAAAGAAGTTAAAATAGGTAGTATGTTCGCTGAGGTTATTGGTGGTATATTATCCGATTGTATTAAACTCAATAAGGTCGTTTTTTCTGACGATTTTACATTAAAAGCTAATGAATATAATAATTCAAACAAAGAGTTTGAATTAGGTAGTTTCATAAGCAGTTATGCCTTTTCAGCTTGTCCTTCTCTTAAAACATTTGTAGTACCTGAAGGAATACAAAGTGTTTTGGAACGCTCATTTATGAATGATAACATTGAAAACTTTGTCCTTCCTACAACAGTAAATGATATTGATTTATCACAGGTATTTTATTCTACCAATCCGGAAAAATATTCTTTGAAGTCACTTAAAAACCTCGTTGTACAAAATAAGGATATGGATATTTATTGTGATGATTTCTCTGAACTTTCAAATGCTACTATTTATGGTTACATAGGTTCTAAGGCTGAACAGATTGCAAAGGAAAATAATATTCCCTTTATTGACCTTGCTACAATAGACCTTAATGCTTTGATTGAGTCGTTTTGGGAGCAGGAACAGCCTGTGACTACAACAACTGAAACTACCGAAACTACTGAAACTACAACTGTTTCTGAAACATCTGAAACTTCAGCAACTTCAACAACTTCTGAAATTTCAGAAACCTCAACATCTTCTTTGCCGGAAACAAGTACATCAGAAACATCTGAAACCTCTACAGCTACATCAAGCACTTCCGAAACATCTGAAACTACTGAAACCACACCTGTCAATACATCTACTGTATCTTCTTCAACTTCTTCAACTACAAGTACCACCGTTCCTGTAACTACAACAGTTCCGGTTAAGGAAAAGCCGGTATATCTTGGAATGTTCAACCGAACAGTGTATGTAAAGGCTAATAATTATGATTTTAGGATAAGCAATAACCTTGTTAAATCAAAAACTATGTCATACAAATCAAATAACAACAATATTGCTACTGCTTATGCAAACGGTAAGATTACAGCCAAAAAGAAAGGCGTTGCTTATGTTACAGTTCTGAACAAGAAAAACAACTCCTACTTTAAAGTGAAAGTAACCGTTATTAACCCTAAAATTAACAAGTACAATGTTACATTAAAAAAGGGTAAATCCTTTAATCTTAAAATAGTTGGCAGAGTAGGAACAGCAAAATTTATTTCTTCCAACAAAAAAATTGCTACTGTTAATAAATATGGAAAGATAACAGCAAGCAAAAAGAAAAAAGGTACAGTTACCATTACCGTAAAGACCAACGGTGTTACTTTGGAATGTAGAGTCAGAGTTAAGTAATCAAGACTCTTGTTGCAAATATTCCCCACATAGGTTAATGACCGTTGTGGGGATATTTTTTATTTCATAGGTTTTATTCAAGCTGATACAAGAAAAAAAATAACCGCCTTGCACCGGTACTGCAAGACGGTTAAACTAAAAAAACCATTGTGGGGCTGACTGCTTTAGTCATTCCCTATGTACTATTATAGTATCACAGTATTTATTGAATATCAATAACTATATGTTATATATGCTACCCAGCACCTTGAGAACGACTAATACTCCTTGTAAAAAAGCAATCCCCTACAATGATAAGAAAACAATTGTGAGGGCTTGCTTTTTTTAAATATTTTTTATCTTTTTAGGGATAAGAGAAATTCAAGGGCTTCGTGAACCGTAGTAAAAGTGTGAGTTCCTTTATATAACCAACGATTACGCTTTTCTTCATCATCTTGAGGCATTCCTTCTCTCTTTAATCTTTCTAAAGACCATTTTCCATTTTCTATTGCTAAAGGATAATCAACTGCAATAGACTTAGTAGATTCATAGTCACCTTTTTTATAGGTAGATTTTTCTTTTAAGAGTTCAGCCATAACTCTGTTTTTATCCGCTGTCGTTATGATTTGTGGAGCAGTTTGTTG
>JBJEPA010000044.1:0-2461 GCA_051880995.1 Ruminococcus sp. | reverse complement strand
TACAACACTTGAACCATATGACTCCAAGGTATCTATTTCATCCTGTTCACAAGCAGGAATAGAAATAATAACCTCATGACCTAATTCAACAATTTTTTTGATTAGTTCTCGTCTAAATATTCTCAAAGTATTATAATGATTTGCAAGTATCAGTATCCTACTCACCAATTACACCCTTTACCCTATCAACAATACCATTTGCGTTAATACCAACTTTTTCTCTTAGGTAGGCCTGACTACCCACTTCAATGCAGTAGAAGTCATCAATACCAATTCTATGAAGTTTTGCGTTGCCTTCACATTCACAAAGAACTTCTGCAACTGCTGAACCAAAACCACCTTGAATGTTATGTTCTTCAACAGTAAAGATATTATCAAATCTTTTTGCACAATCTGCAATAACTTCTTTATCTATCGGTTTAACCGTAGGAAAGCTGTACTGTTCAGCAGCAATTCCATACTCTTCTAACATATCACAAGCTTTTGAAGTCTCCTCAAGAATTGCACCGGTTGAGAATATAGCCACTTTTTTAGTAATATCCTTAGTATCTCTGATTTTGTAAGCCTTACCTATAACAAATTCTTTTATAGAATTATTAACAATTTTTTCTCCACCTCTACCAAGACGAAGGTAAGTTGTACCTTCTGTGTTAGCAATAACTTCTGTTGCAAGCTTAGCTTCAAGTGGATCACCCGGGCATATCACCGTAACATCAGGTAATGCTCTTAGGCAGGCTATATCCTCGGTTGCGTGGTGGCTCATACCAAGTGAACCATACACATATCCACCGCCAACACAGATTACATTTACATTCGCTTTGTGATATGCGCAGTCATTTCTAATCTGCTCAAGACAACGAAGTGTAGGGAAATTACCGATTGAATATGTAAATACCTTTTTTCCCTCAAGGGCAAGTCCCGCTGCAACACCTGTCATATTTTGCTCAGCAATTCCTGCATTAATAAATTGGTCAGGTAATGTTTCCCAAAATGGCTTTAACACACCAAAACCAAGGTCACCTGTAATAAGCTCAATATCCTTATCCTTTTTACCAAGTTCAATTAATGTTTTAATAACTGTGTCTCTCATTTTGCGTCAACCTCCCTATTATAATATGAAGGATGATAAGTTTCCGTAACTGTATGTCTGCATCCGTCAGGTTCTGCAACCATTTCAGGACAACCGTCAGGGGTATATGGGTCAACTACACCCTCTGGTTTTATTTTATGTAATTCATTAACAGCACAGTTATATTCCCAACCATCATGAGGAAAACGATAGTGCCAAAGAATATCCATTTCCATAAATGAAATACCTTTACCCTTGACTGTATTGGCAATAATAACAGTTGGTTTGTTCTCAGGATTTGAAGTATCTTTAAGTGCATTTCTAAGTTCATCATGGTCGTGACCATTAACTTCAATTACATTCCAACCAAAGCCTTTCCAACGCTTAGCCATTTCAACTTCAAGAGTATTGTTGCAATAGTCAAGGCTCTGCATATGATTATGGTCAATGATAGCAACAAGGTTATCCAATTTGTAGTGGTTGGCAAATTCAGCAGCTTCCCAAACTGAACCCTCGTTACATTCACCATCGCCCATGACCACAAATGAACGGAAATCAGCACCATTCTGCTTTGCAGCTAAAGCTCGTCCGGCTGCAACAGGAAGGCCATGACCAAGAGAACCTGTTGAGAAATCTATTCCGGGAAGGTGGTGTGACACATGACCGGAAAGACGACTACCGTTTTGATAATGAGTTTTCAACTCATTGGTATCAAAGAAACCATTTTCAGCAAGGGCGGCATATACAGACGCACCCGCATGACCCTTGCTAAGAATGAACCTATCCCTTTCTTCCCACTTTGGATTTTTACTATCAAATTTTAAAATATCTGAATAAAGTACGCCCATAATGTCTGCCACAGACAAAATTGCACCAATATGACTACCACCAGATAGATGTGTCATTTCTATGCCATGGCGTCTAATAAGCCATGATAGTTCTTTACTTGTCATTATACTATCCTTCCTTTAAACTAAATCCGAAGATTAAATTCACAAATTTAGGGTGCCATTTAATCCTTCTATATACTTCATTTAATAATAAAGGCACACCTAAACCTGCAATAAACATAGCAGGCATTACTATATACCAATGCATATGCAGAATTCTGTTTACGACAATCTCCGTAACAGCCTGACAAGGCCATGAAATTATGTATATTGAAAAGGTTTTTCCATCAAAATAATCTAATATCCTATTCCTTTTGTTTTCTAAAGCAACCGAAACAAAAAGTATAGAGTATATCATCAATACACCAATAATAATATTGGAAAGATTTAACAACCCATCAAAAACATATAAGTTATAACATCTAACAAATATAAAAATAAAAATAGCAAAAAAGAAAGAAGGTATTATCGTGTTACGTTACCGACTGGTTCAAAAAACAAA
>JBJEPA010000043.1:0-10941 GCA_051880995.1 Ruminococcus sp. | reverse complement strand
TAGATCCATGGAATATATTATTTACAGTAATCAATCTGCTTATCTTCTTTTTGATTATTAAATTTTTCCTCCTTAAACCAATCAAAAAGGTTATGGACGAAAGAGAAAAGATGATTCAGGACGACTTTGATTCTGCTGCAAAAACAAAGGAAGAGGCGGAACAGCTTAAAGCAGAGTACGAGAATGACTTGAAGTCAGCAAAGGATAAGGCTGTGGAAATCACAACTGAGGCAAAGAAAACTGCTGAACTTCAGAAGAACAGCATTATTGACTCTGCAAATGAGCAGGCAAAGAAAATTGTTGACAAGGCTCAGAAGGACGCAAGCCTTGAGTACGACAAGACAATGGCTCAGCTTGAAAGCGAGATTGCAAGCCTTGCCCTTGTTGCGGCGGAAAAGGTTGTCAGGACAAATGCTTCCGGTGGAAAATCTGCTTATGACGATTTCCTTGGTGAGGAGGATGAATAATGAAAAACTCCACCTGCAACTATGCAAAGGTTTTGTGTGAGCTTTCAGTAAGTCAGGAGTCCATAAGTGAGGCTCAGGAGATTTTAATGGAAAGTCCTCAGCTTTTAGAGGTGCTTTCAAGTCCCGTTATTTCTCCCGAAAAGAAATATACCGTTGTAGATAGGATTTTCCCCGACGACATTAAAAACTTCATTAAGGTAGTCTGTAAGAACGGAAGAATTACTGATATTTTTGATATTTTTTCTGAATATAAAAATTGTTACAACAGGGAAAAGGGAATAGTTGAGGCAAACCTTTACTATGTTGAAAAGCCCACAGAGGAACAGCAGGAAAAGCTGAAAAAATTTGTTAAGAAAAGACTAAGTGCAAAAGAGGTTGTTTTAAGTATGACAGAAAGTCCCCAGCTTATTGGGGGATTTGTAATTGAGGCAGGCGGTCACCGTTTTGACAGAAGCGTCAAGAGCAAGCTCAACGCATTAAATCGCAAATTAGTACGGAGGTAAATGAAATGAGCAGAGTCAGATCAGACGAAATTATTTCAATACTGAAAAGTGAAATTGAAAACTTCGATTTTGACAAGGGAGAAAAGGAAACAGGCTCCGTAATTTCCCTTGGTGACGGTATAGCCAGAGTTTACGGAATTGACGGCGCTATGTACGGCGAAATCGTTGTTTTTGAAAACGGTGCCAAGGGTATGGTACAGGACATTCGTGCCAATGAAATCGGTGTTATCCTATTTGACAAGGACAGAGGTATTAAAGAGGGAAGTCGTGTTACAAGAACACACAAAAAAGCCGGTGTGCCTGTTGGCGAAAATTACCTTGGCAGAGTTGTAAACGCACTTGGTGCTCCTATTGACGGAAAAGGGGAAATCAAGGAGGACGACTACCGCCCTGTTGAATGTTCCGCACCATCTATTGTAGAGAGAAAATCTGTTAACAAGCCAATGGCAACAGGTATTCTTTCTATCGACTCAATGTTCCCAATCGGCAGAGGTCAGCGTGAGCTTATTATCGGCGACAGACAGACCGGTAAAACCTCAATAGCAGTTGACGCTATTCTTAACCAAAAGGATAACGATGTAATCTGTATATATGTTGCAATCGGTCAGAAGTCATCCACCGTTGCAAGAATTGTAAATACACTTGAGAAGAACGGAGCAATGGCTTACTCAATTGTTGTTTCTGCAACAGCCTCCGACCCTGCTCCTGTTCAGTATATTGCACCTTATGCCGGTACATCTATGGCAGAGTACTTTATGTATAAGGGCAAGGATGTGCTTATTGTATATGATGACCTTAGCAAGCATGCTGTGGCTTACAGAGCAATGTCACTTCTTCTTGAAAGGTCACCCGGCCGTGAGGCGTATCCGGGAGATGTTTTCTATCTCCATTCAAGACTTTTGGAAAGGTCAGCAAGACTTTCCGATGAGCTGGGGGGAGGTTCAATCACAGCCCTTCCAATTATTGAAACGCAGGCAGGTGACGTTTCTGCCTATATTCCTACAAATGTTATCTCAATTACAGACGGTCAGATTTTCCTTGAAAGCGACTTGTTCAATTCAGGTATGCGACCTGCTGTTAATGTTGGTCTTTCCGTTTCCCGTGTTGGTGGTGCTGCCCAAACAAAGGCTATGAAAAAGGCTGCCGGTTCCATAAGAATTGACCTTGCACAGTACAGGGAGATGGAAGTGTTTACCCAGTTCTCCTCCGACCTTGACCCTGAAACTAAGGAACAGCTCCAGTTTGGTAAGGGACTTATGGAGATGCTTAAACAGCCACTTTGCAACCCCCTTTCCCTGTCACACCAGGTTATTTCACTGGTGGTTGCCGAGAACAAGCTGATGCTTGATGTGGAGGTTGCCGATATAAAAACATTCCAGATGGATATGTTAAATTATTTTGACGCAAAATATCCTGAAATCGGAAAAGAGATAGAGGAAAAAGAAGTCCTCACAGATGAACTGAAAGAAAAAATCCTTACTGTT
This sequence comes from Ruminococcus sp., assembly GCA_051880995.1. Taxonomy (GTDB): domain Bacteria; phylum Bacillota; class Clostridia; order Oscillospirales; family Acutalibacteraceae; genus Ruminococcoides. The sequence continues at coordinate 8,487 of JBJEPA010000043.1, read as the reverse complement.
GCAGAAGAATACAAGGGTAAGGCTTAAAAGGAAGTCTTTTTATGGCTAATACAAGAGAGATTCAAAGCAGAATAAAAAGCATTAACGATACTCTGAAAATCACAAACGCTATGTATATGATTTCCTCCAGCAAGCTGAAAAAGGCTAAAAGGGAGTATGAAAACACCCACCCTTACTTTATCAATTTGCAGGATTCAATCAAAAAGGCGCTGAAGCTTGTTCCCGATGTTGAACACAGATATTTTTACAACGAGGACGATATTGCAGGTAAGCCCGAAATGCGAAAGGGCGTTATTGTAATTACAGCCGACAAAGGCCTTGCAGGTGCTTACAATCAGAATGTTATAAAGATGGCACAGGAGATTATCTCTGACGACAGCTGGAAAAACGACAAGCTATTTGTTGTTGGACAGGTGGGCAGGCATTATTTTCAGAAAAAGGACATTTATGTTGACGAGATGTTCCAATATACCGCCCAGGACCCAAGCCTTAACCGTGCAAGAAAAATTGCAGAAACTATGGTTGAATTGTTTGACAACAAGGAGCTTGACGAGGTGTATATTGTATATACAAAGATGAAGTCAGCAATAGCCACAGAGCCAAAGATGAAAAGGCTTCTGCCACTTCGTAAGCACGCCTTTACAGACACCTCTGACCATATTGACTTGGGAACAAACCTTAATAATATTACACTTCTGCCCTCGGCAGATGTTGTTTTTGACAATGTTATCCCCGACTTTATTGCAGGCTACATCTACGGTGCTCTTGTTGAGTCCTATTGTAGTGAGCAAAATGCACGTATGATGGCTATGCAGGGGGCAACAGACAGTGCAAAGGAAATGCTTAAGGAGCTTTCGGTGCTTTATAACCGTGCAAGACAGGCTGCTATCACCCAGGAGATTACTGAGGTTATCTCCGGAGCAAAGGCACAGAAAAATAAAGAGTAATTTAGTTTTATTCCACTTCGTAGCGAAAGGATGAACACAATGAATAAAGGTAGAATCGTTCAGGTAATGGGTCCTGTTGTGGATGTTCAGTTTACTTCTGACACAATCCCTGAAATCAAGGATGCCCTTACGGTTGAAAATGACGGAAAGACCCTTGTTATGGAGGTTGCACAGCACCTTGGCAACGACCAGGTAAGATGTATTATGCTGGCTTCCTCTGACGGTCTTTACAGAGATATGGAGGTCACCTCCACAGGTGCCGGTATTAAAGTTCCTGTTGGCGAAAAAACCTTGGGCAGGCTTTTCAATACCCTTGGCGAAACAATTGACGGTGGGGAAAGCCTTGAAAACGAGGAGCATTGGGAAATCCACAGGGACCCGCCATCATTTGAGGAGCAAAGCCCCGGTGTTGAAATTCTTGAAACAGGTATCAAGGCTATTGATTTGCTTGCACCTTACGCAAAGGGTGGTAAAATCGGTCTGTTCGGCGGTGCCGGTGTTGGTAAAACTGTTCTTATACAGGAGCTTATCCGCAACATAGCCACAGAGCATGGCGGATACTCAATCTTTACCGGTGTTGGTGAGCGTTCCAGAGAGGGTAACGACCTTTGGGTTGAGATGAAGGAGTCCGGTGTTATTGAAAAGACAGCCCTTGTCTTTGGACAGATGAACGAGCCACCGGGAGCCAGAATGAGAGTTGCCGAAACAGGTCTTACAATGGCGGAATATTTCCGTGACACAATGAATCAGAATGTTCTTTTATTTATTGATAACATCTTCCGTTTCACACAGGCAGGTTCTGAGGTTTCTGCCCTCCTTGGCAGAATGCCATCAGCTGTTGGTTATCAGCCAACCCTTGCCACAGAAATGGGCGAATTACAGGAGAGAATTGCATCAACAAAGAACGGCTCCGTAACATCTGTTCAGGCTGTTTATGTTCCTGCCGATGACCTTACCGACCCTGCTCCGGCAACAACCTTTGCCCACCTTGACGCAACAACCGTTCTTTCAAGAAAGATTGTTGAACAGGGTATCTACCCGGCTATCGACCCACTTGAAAGTACTTCAAGAATTCTTGAGGTGGATGTTGTGGGCAAGGAGCATTATGAAACTGCCCGTAGTGTTCAGGAAATTCTCCAGAAGTATAAGGAACTCCAGGACATTATCGGTATTCTTGGTATGGATGAGCTTTCCGACGATGATAAGGTTACCGTTTATCGTGCAAGAAAAATTCAGAAGTTTTTGTCCCAGCCTTTCCATGTTGCCGAAACATTTACAGGTGTTCCGGGAAAGTATGTTCCTCTTAAGGATACAATCCGTTCCTTTAAGGCTATCATTGACGGTGAGATGGATGAATACCCCGAGGCTGCTTTCTTTAATGTGGGCGACCTTGACGATGTTATTGCCAACGCAAAGGCAATGAAAGAATAATTTTAAAAGGTGATACAAAGTGGATGTTTTCAGCTTAAAAATTCTTGCCTCAGACAAGGTGGTTTTTGATGGCAAATGCGAAAAGATGACAATACCCTGCTTTGACGGTGAAAAGGGTATTCTTGCCCACCACGAAAATATACTTATGGCTACAAATGTGGGAATAACAAAGTTCACCCCACAGGGTGAAAAGGAGCAGGTGTATTTTACCGGTCTGGGCTTTATTGAGGTGCTTAATAATGATGTAACATTTTTGGTGCAGACCAGCGAGCGCCCTGACGAAATCGACAAAAACAGAGCCTTGGAGGCAAAGCAAAGGGCAGAGGAGGCTCTGCGACAGAAGAGAAGTCAGATGGAATATTACAATTCCCAAGCATCACTTTCAAGGGCGATGGCTCGTCTTAAAGCTACAAGTAAATATATTTAGACAGTAAAAAAGGTTGTTTCGTTATGTGAAACAACCTTTTGTATTTTTAGTTACTCACCCTATCATTCTGGGAACTCCCCACCCCTGTCATTCTGAACGCAGTGAAGAATCTGAAAGGATAGCCGTAGTGCCTTAACCGACACTAATAGGTAATATGAAAGTATATTTTTTCTAATATAGTGGGTGGTAAAGGTAGGAGATTCCTCGACAAGCTCGGAATGACAATGTGGTGGCTCGGAATGACATAGTAGGAGAGTGACAACTGTTGGGATATATTATTTCCTCTTCAAAAGCACTCGTCCGCTTTTTTTGTTGACGGTGTATTTTCTCATTTTTATGGCAAGTGACAGGGGGATTTTTTGTATTCCCTTTAGAGTTAATAGGATAGTAAATGCAAAAATCAGGGCAAAAACTCCACCTGCAAAGAGGATTGTCACCCAAGTTTCCCTAAAGAAAATCAGAGTGATGCCAAAAACCACAGCCAATACAGCACCTAAAATCAGTATTACAAAGCTGACAAAAATAATGGTGCTTAAAAGACCGCACTTTATTACCTTTTCGTTTTCTTCGCTGAAAAAGTCAATTTCCTTTTCCCCGGAATTAAGGGCATTTTCCAGATTTTTAATATTGCTTACTTTCATAGAATCACCTAATTGATTATACCACCTCTGCTTAACTTTGTCTATTAGTCAATGCCGTCAACTTAAGAATATTTATGCTAAGTGGTCTGCACCACTCGTCCTGTTATTCTGAGGAAGTGAAACTTACCCTCTCTGTCATTCTGAGGGAGTGAAACGACCGAAGAATCTGAAAGGATAGCAGTAGTGCATTAACCGACACTATCAGGTTATATGAAGGTATAATCTTTATAACAAAATAAGTGGTAGAGGAAGGGGATTCCTCGACAAGCTGGTCATGACAGTAGGTAGATTTTTTAAATTTATTTATGATTATTTACAAAAAATTCAAGAATAAATCAATAAATAGGTGTATAATTAACATATAGTATAGACAATCAATCTCTATAAAATAAAAAAGGAGGAAAATTTATGTTGAAAAAAACACTATCAATCATTCTCACATTAACCATGCTTTTCACCACCCTTGTTGTGGGTAATGTTGTCTTTGCCGAAACCATAGGCAACGGTACAGATGACTCGCAGGGCTTTAAGGCAGGGGATACAGTTTACTTTGACTGTAGTGTCTGCGGTGGTGTCTGGACAAGCTCCAATGCTGTGGAGTACATTAACTTTACAGAAAACACAAAGGAAGAAAACGGCGGAAGTGTAGTAATTGCCGAATGTGACAAGACAAAGTATAATCCTGTTGTGGTTACTGATATGATTACCAGCTATGTTTTCAGCTATACCTTTACAGAAAAAACCGCTGGTGCAACAGCGTTAAGATTTTGGCGTGGAAACAGCGAAAAGCTGTGGAACAACTCACCTCTGCTCACATATGAGGACTACCAAAGCGGTAAAAACCTTATTAAAGCAGATAATCTTGAGGGTGACGGAAGTATAGGCACATACAGTGCATCAGCTCCTATTTTTGATGAGGGACTAAAGCTTAGCTACGGAAAAGTTAACAATCTTTATGCCCACGGTGTCAGCGGAAAAGAGGATGACACAGAGGCTTGGCAATGTTGGCAACACAAGCGAAACACCGAATCCGGTCTGTTTACTTCCAGCGGAACATACTACTTCTTCTTACCATCATCAGCAAGTGAAACAAGTGTTGACATTTACAACACATTTAATACAGATGTTACAGTTGGCAGTGTGACTATCCCTGCAAATTCCACAGTAACTATGGCTTACACTCCAAACACTACATATGATGTTACTGCTGACGGTGCAACATATCAGCTAAAGATTATGAGAAGTAGCGCCGAATGTGCAGTCTATGTAAACAACAGCGTGCCATTTGAGGGAATGGATTTGTACACATACCTGTGTCAGCAAAAGTCCAACTATGCCAAGGCAACAGGTGCAGTTACCGACAGGGACGGTAACATTGAGAATACATCTATCAAGAAAATTAAGGGCAGAGGAAACACCTCTTGGGACAAGCCTAAAAAGTCCTTTAATATAACCTTTGATTCTGCTGTTGAAATTGCAGGTATGGAAAAATCAAAGAAGTACAGCATCTGCGCTAACTTTCAGGACGATACCCTTACAAGAAACCGCCTGCTGTACGACTTGGGCGACCAGGTTGGACTTCCATACAGCCCCGACAGCAGATATTCCGACTTCTACATCAACGGCGACTATATGGGTTCATATCAAATGTGCGAGAAGGTTGAGGTAGGAAGCGGATACCTTATTAATGACATCACAGGGGAAGAGTACCTTAACAGCGACGGGACTTTGGCAAAGGACTTTGCCTTTGCATTTAAGGTTGACAGTGGAATTGATTACGATGACTTTTACTTTAGGGCAGGTGATAACAACCTTATAGTAATTGCACCGGAGCTTACATCTGCTGATAAATACTACAACGAGGTTAAGACTTATATTTCGGAAAAATTCACAGAGATGTATAACGCACTAAAGAACGATTCCCCAAACCTTACCGACTACATAGACAAGGATTCCTGTGCAAAGATTTTCCTCATTAACGAGCTTGGCAAAAACTGGGATGCCGGTGTTGGTTCGTTCTACTTTGTGTATAAGCCGGACGAAAACGGAAAGTACAAGTTCTATGCATCCCCAACTTGGGACTATGACAATTCTTTGGGCAATGCAGTTGGCGTTTCCGGTGACCTTAATAGAATGGGTGTTACCGACTATGAGGAGCCAACAGGACTTTTTGTAACCTATAAGGGAGGACGAAAGTCAACAACCAATGTTGCCTCCCTTATGTACAGAAACACAGAGCTTAAAAAGAGAATAGGTGAGGTTTGGTACGAAAGCTTTGTACCTGCCATTGAGAATATCCTGAAAAAGACAAACATAACAACAGGTGAGCTGTACTCGGCTGATACATACTACAACCTTGTTAAAAAATCTGCGGAGATGAACTATGAGTCAGGTTGGCTGATGTATTCTGTACCGGGCTGGCTTGCAAGTCACAACTCACTTAACAAATGCAGTTTTGACTATACCGCAAAGACATATTCGCAAAGTACAACTGCAACAAAGTACGACGACACCACCTTTAAGGGTATTTACGACTATATGATAGACTGGGCAACAAGCCGAAGCGCATGGCTTTCCAACCTGTTTATCGACTCCTACATTTCTCCTGACCAGCCGACAACAAAACCAACAACTCCTTCTGTTACCCAGCCGGTAAAGGAGCACGAAATCGGCGAAAATACCCTTGTTGAGTTCTATTTTGACAACACAAACAAGATTGCCGAGGATAAGCTGACAGAATACGGCGACAAAGCAGGCTACAAGGCAACCTTTGGACAGGCTACGCTTAAGGCATCTGTTGACGGAGAAAACGACAGAGCCCTTGAATGGTCTGTTGCAGAGTACGGTGAAGACGGCAACCAGATGGTACCTCTTATGACTGCCGGAAGTAAAAATCCTTGGGGCGAAAATCCTTACATAGAGGTTAATCTTGACGCAAGCTGTTACAGCGACCTTGCTTTCTCCTTTGAAATTGCCGGAAGCAAAAAGGCACCTGCGTCTTGGTCACTTTGGTACAGCCTTGACGGTGCAAACTTTAAAAAGATTGACAACACCGACTTTACAATCTCTTTGGACAACAGAAAGATTCTCACCTCTTACCTTGGCAATGTAACACTTCCACAGGAGTGCAACGGTGCCGGTAACCTTACCATCAGAATTTCTGCAAACTCCACCACAACTGTGTCCGGCGGTACAACTGCTGACGACCCAACAGGGGGCGAGGTTGCTATCAACAACATTGTTCTTGAGGGCAAGTCAACCAAAACTGCCCTGCCGGGTGACGCTAACCTTGACGGAGTTTTAACAGTTCAGGACGCTGTTACAATTCAAAAGTCTAATGTTCATATCCTAAAGCTTAATTCACTTCAAACAAAAGCCGCCGACTTTAACGGTGACGGAAATGTGAACATCAAGGACATTACCGCAATTCAAAAGGCAGTTGCACAGCTTGTGTGATAAGCCTTGATGAAAGTTAATAAATAATTCTATAAAAGAAAAACCTCTCGGTATTTAATATCGGGAGGTTTTAGTATTATAATTGAAAATGGAAAATTGAAAAGGGAAAATTTTTGTAATCACCACCTGTCATGACCATCCACAACACTGTAATTCCGAACTGCGTTATGTCATTCGACCACCACACTGTCATGACCAGCTTGTCGAGGAATCCCCTACCTTTATCACTTGCTTTGTTAGAGAAATCATACTTTCCTATAACCTGATAATGTCAATTTGTGCACTACTGCTATCCTTTCAGATTCTTCAGTCGCTTTGCTCCCTCAGAATGACAGAACAAGCGGTGCAGACCAATGAGTGTAAATGTTCTTAAGTTGACGACATTGTTCGGACGAGGGAGCCTTTGTTAAGCTAATAATTTCATATAACCTAATAGTGACGATATAATTTATAAAGAAATTTAAAAAATTTTCAAAAATCTGTCCCTTTTTTTCATTTTCCTTTGTTGTATATAATGTGAAAACAATTTATAATACAATTAATTTTATATTGTTTTCTGTATTTTTTAATTGGAAGGGAAAATTTATGAAAAAACTAATATCACTTTTACTTACTGTTGTTACACTGCTTTCGACTTTAGCGGTAATGCCAAGTGCAGGTGCAGTCACAAAAACTTCGGCAAAAACAACATACATTCCGTCAAGGTCAATTTATTCTAATAAATATGGTATGGTTTATATTAATGGCAGAGCCTTAGTGGCAAAGAATACAAAAGGCAAAAAGGTTACTCTGTTTGAAACAAATACTTCATATGCCCCAAGCCTTAGATTTTATATGAGAGGCAAAAAGGTAATTTACTACAATACGAATACAGAGGAATTGTATTCAGTTCAGATTGACGGAAAAAACAAAAAGAAGATTGGGGATAATGTGGAATCATTCCTTGGGGGATACGGCGAGGATGTAATTGCGCATAAAAACGGAAAATATATTTACAAGATTAGTCCTAACGGAAAAAAGACAAATCTGTTTTCTTCCAAAAGAGATGTTTCTCGTATGTTTATTTTTGGAGGAAAGGTTTATGTAAACTATTGGAAAGAATACAGTAATCTTTATACCCCACGAAAGTTCAATATTTACGACCTTAAAACTAAAAAAATAAGTTCTATTGGAATGGTTAAACCTGATTACATAAAACATTCTGTTGGCAAAAATAGTATGTACTACATCAACAGCAAGAAAAATCTTGTAAAAATGGATTTGCAGGGAAGAAAAACTACAATAGCAACCAATGTTAGTGACATAAATGCTGTAAACGATGGTGACACAGTTGTGTATTCAAAGAGTATCACTAATAATGGTAAACAAGAAGACGTAATGCTATACAGTAAGAAAACAGGTAAAAAGACTGTTGAGCTTTGCAAAAAAAGCGACATAAAAAAGAAAGCCAAATCAGTAGTAGGTAATTGGTTGAAAAATGAACATTATTACAATGAGTATGTAGGGCAGTGTAAATACTTTCCAAATGTGAATGGAGCTATTGGCAAAAATAATATTTATTTTGGTGTTTATTATTACGATGATG
>JBJEPA010000042.1:0-2469 GCA_051880995.1 Ruminococcus sp. | reverse complement strand
AATCTCGTCAAGGCTGTTTGATGCATCTGTTTCCATAAAGTCCTCAAGGTTGGATTTAACAACAGAAACCTGAGGGCCGTAAATAACCTGAATACCATCACCCTTTCGAACAACACCTGACGCACCGCTTTCTTTAAGCAGATTGTCCTGTACCAAATCAGGATTTTCAACAGTTATTCTAAGCCTTGTGGCACAGCAGTCAACATCGGAGATATTTTCTTTTCCGCCTAAGCCCTTAAGGATTAAGGCACTTACTCTGTCGATTTCACCGTCTGACTTTTTGTCTGCCTTCTTCTTTCTTGCATCTACATCCTTGCGGGTATAGAGCTTTGTTTCTTCGTCGTCAGCCTCTCTACCCGGAGTTTTGTAGTTGAACTTTGTTATCATAAAGTAGAACACAAAGTAGTAAATTACTGCATAGGCAAGTCCTACAATTACAATCCAAATCCAGTTTGTTTTGCTGTTACCCTGCAAGATTCCAAACAGGGTAAGGTCTATTACACCGCCAGAGAAGGTCATACCTACTCCAACATTTAGAATATGCATCAGCATATAGGAAAGTCCTGCAAGAACACAATGCACACCATACATAGCCGGTGCTACAAAGAGGAATGTAAATTCCAAAGGCTCTGTGATACCTGTAATCATAGATGTCAGAGCTGCGGAAAGGAGCAATCCTCCAACAACCTTTTTCTTTTCGGGACGGGCAGCCCTGTACATTGCAAATGCGGCGGCAGGAAGTCCGAAAATCATAAATGGGAATTTACCGGACATAAACCTTGTTGCTTCAACAGAGAAATGCTGTGTTGAGTCTGAGGCAAGCTGTGCAAAGAATATGTTTTGAGCGCCCTGAACAGTTGTGCCGTCAATTACCATTGAACCGCCAAGCTCTGTCTGCCAGAAAGGCATATAGAATACATGGTGAAGTCCAAAAGGAATCAAGGCTCTTTCGATAATTCCGTAAATCCATGTGCCTGCATATCCGGACTGGAGAACAAGATTGCCAAGCTGGGAAATACCCAACTGAACAACAGGCCAGATGAAGAACATAGCCGCACCTACAAGTACATATACTACACTGCATATGATAGGTACAAACCTTGTTCCGCCAAAGAATGACAGCACCTGTGGTAACTCAATTTTGTAAAATTTATTGTGGAGAGCCGCCACGCCAAGGCCAACGATGATACCGCCAAAAACACCCATCTGCAAGGTTGTAATGCCAAGGGTTGTTGTGGTGGAGTTTTCTGCCATTGCCGAAACTCCGCCCTTAGCCTCAATCAAAGCGCTGATTGCTGTGTTCATAATAAGGTAGCTGATTGCACCTGAAAGGGCGGCAACAGCCTTTTCCTTTTTAGCCATACCAATTGCAACACCCATTGCAAACAGCAAAGCAAGGTTGTCAAAAACAACACTGCCTGTCTTTTTCATCAGGTCAAAGATTGTAAAGAGAACTCCACCCTCGGAGATAACTCCGTCAAGGTGATAGGTGGAAAGTGTTGTTGGGTTTGTAAAGGAACTGCCAATTCCAAGGAGCAGTCCTGCAATTGGCAAAAGGGCGATTGGCAACATAAATGAACGTCCTACCCTTTGCAAAACACCAAAAATTTTGTCTTTCAAAACATTGCACCTCCAAAGTTTTTTATAATATTCGGTAAAGTACCATAAGGACTTTTACGTTATTATTATAATAAAAATGATATAAATTTTCAATATATTATTTAGTTTTTTTATTACTTTTTACTATGTAAATTAAGGAAATTCTTTAAAAGAAATATAATAGTTTAATTTTTTACTTTTATTCGGGATAAAAGAAGCACCCTTGAAAAAATCAAGAGTGCTTAACTTTTGGTGAAAAATTAAATGTCGTTTTTATACAACCGTCAATTGATTATGTTGTGCAGACAATGGTGCATCACCACTTCATTTTTCTGATTTCCTGCACAAGGCGGACACAGTTACCTTTATCAAAATATTTAAAGGTCAATTCCCTTTTTAGCTGATACTTGTAGGATATACGGAAACCGGAGCCTACAAGACTTTGCAAGTCGTTACAAAGTCCATTGATTGACGTACTTCTGTCCCCGGGCAACTCACGCTCCATATCAATGTATGAACCTGTTGTGTTCTTGTACTTTTCGTAGTCAAACTGATAGAACAGCACCGGCTTGTTAAGGTACAGAACATCAAAGCAAACAGAGCTGTAATCGGTGACGAGAGCTTTACACTTCATAATCAGTTTGTTAAGCTGAACATCATCCTCTGTAAGGATATTAATTCTTTTATTTCTTATAGAGAATTTTGAAATATAATCCTTTAGCTTGTTATTAACAAAGAAGTTAAGGGTCAAATCGTTATTTTCCAAAATATTTTCCAGTTCTTTACTGCGTAAAAGCTGGATATAGCTGGTGTAGTAGTCACTTTCAAGGAAAGTTTCGTCGTCAACATCCTCAAGCCAACCTCTCATTG
>JBJEPA010000041.1:0-2469 GCA_051880995.1 Ruminococcus sp. | reverse complement strand
TATGAATAGTTGCAAAAAGGCTTTCTTCAGCTCCCGAAAATTTTGCAAGCAAAAATCCGTAAACACCGCAGAAGAATGTGCTTGTTTTTATTCCGTTTTTACGACAGAACATTCTTATATCATCAGCGTTAAAGGAGGTGAATTTGTAATCTACTGCTTTTGCCAGGGACTTTCCAACCTTTTTGTCATTGAGCATAACGGAATCAAGCTCAATGCCACCGAAATGGGAATTATAATATTCCTTAGCTACTTTAATCTCGTCTGTCTTTAATCTTTCCTCTTCTTCAGTGGAAACATCGTTTCCTGTAAAATGCTCCGGTTCAAGGGACATACCGTTGTAGGCTCTGTCAATATCACTCACAAAGATTTTGGCTGACGAACCATCAAAGATAATATGGTGAAAATCGCAGAAAAGCATTACATATGAATCAAGGCTTATGATACAGCACCTATAAAGTCTTTCGCTGAGTAACTCGAAAGGATAAACAAGACTTTTTTTATCAAAATCAGTGTCGTGCATTTCTTTAACTTCCACAACTGCCGGTTCATCAGAGGAAAGCTTATAGACAGCTCCGTCATTGTCAGCATTCAGACGTGACTTGATGTACGGATGATTTTCAATAACGGCTTCAACCGCTTGCTTTAGTTTTGTAATGTCAATATCCTTGTCCAGCCTTAAAAACAAGGGGATATTGTAGGCGATACTGCTCGGATTGTTAAGATAATCAAAATATATTCCGTACTCTGTCTTTGAAAGAGAAGTCTTTTTTTGTTTACTCATTTCATTCACCCCTTAGAATTATTTTTACTTAAGGAAACACTGATTAAATCATTTGCACATATTGTGCAGTCAGATTTTTCGTCAGTTTGTTCAAAAAACCGCAGGAATGCTGACGCATTGTGAGGATTTTTTGGGCAAAATGGCGGAAAATATACAAACAAGATGTGTAAATAAATTTTAATTGTGATTTATTCAGTGTTTACTTAAATATATTCTTCTGACTTAAATTTTAATTACCAATCTGTTAAATCCCAGAACACTTGAATATTCAACACTTTTTGAAACAGCTTTTACTACCTCAATTTCCGAAAGTGTTTTTTCTTCACTGTCATTTGAAACAATATCATACGGCTCACCGTTATCACGAATTGAAATTATAGCTTCTCCTTTTTCAATCATAATGCGAATATCTATGTCAGCTTTTTTCTTTTTATCTGTACGCTCTGCGATATCTGCCGAAATCCCTTCAACAGCTACGGCTATCCTGTTAGCAACGTTTTTTTCAATATTGTGACTTGTAAGAAAGGATGTTAAATATAAAGAAACACCGGAGGCGTTTTCTTTTGAGCCTTTGAAAGACAGTGAAACAATCTGATTATCATCACTTGATTCAAGAAGATAAAAGCTGTCATACTTACCCTTTGATTTTCTTTTAATAACCAGGGTTATAAAATATAATACAATTAAAGTTCCCACCTGAGCCACTACAAGTGAAATCCATACGCCTGTTATTCCCAAAAGTTTTGACAAAATAAGTGCGGACGGAATGAGTATTACGATTCCGTTAAGAACTGCAATGGTTGTTGATAATGTCTTTCTCTGAGTTGCCATATAGTAATACAGAAACAGAAAAGAAAAAGCAAGGGCAGGAAAGGACAGAGCGTTTATCCTAAGTGCGGGAACCGCATTTAAAATATCCTTTTCAGCAGTTATTCCGAAAAGCTTTATTACAGGTTCAGGCGCAACCAATATAAACAGAGTAGTTACAACGCTTACTACAGCAAGAATTGTGAATGCCCGTCTGAAGGCATACCGTATTCCGTCATAGTCCTTTTCACCAAGACAAACACCCACAATAGGTATCATTGTCTGGGACGCACCTGTTATGAACATTGACATAAAAATCTGACTTGATGAGCATATTGAATAGGAAGCCATTGCATCCCTACCTCCTGTACTCTGGATAATCCAGTTGAGGAACAGCATTTTCACCGTTATAAGAAGGGTTCCCAACGCACCGGATAATCCCACTGTAATCAGCTCGGAAAAAATTCCAAAGAATTTTTTGGGGATTTTCACAATTGAAAAGTCAAAATGCATCGTGCTTTTTTTTGAAGTGAAATGTGTAATCATCATAATACAGCCTACTGCGTAACCAGTTACGGTTGCTATTGACGAGCCAGCAATTCCCATATCAAAAACACCCATATATACATAATCCATAATCAGATTTATTATATTTGCCACAATAACTATATTTGATGCAAATCTGGGTCTGTTGTCAGTTCTGATAAAATAAGATGAACACAGTAGCATTAGATTAAGAGGAGTTCCCATTATAAACGGTATGTAATACTGGTATAAAAGGGGCTTCAAAACTTTGTCCTTAGTTAGCAAGGAGCATATTCCCCCTGCAAGGGGAAGCTGTATTGCCATCAGTACAACGCATAATAACACAACTGCAATAA
>JBJEPA010000040.1:0-2480 GCA_051880995.1 Ruminococcus sp. | reverse complement strand
AATTACTTAACAATTTTGGGTTTGAATATCTATTGGCACGAAAATTAATCACATCTAAACCATTGTTGTGCAGAAAATTACATAGTATAAAATGGATCCGAGAAAATATGATGACTATTGTTTTGGATCTTATAAACTATGTTCGTGCAGAAATAAAAATTGAAACTGAAGAAGAGATCGAGGCTTTTTACAATAGTGTTACTAATGCTCTCAATCATGCTGAGATAATCAGTACTGATGAATTGTCCATTGCCTCGGGGTTGTTTTTCCTATTAACATTTTTATATTATAAGATTGAGCTTGAATACCTTGACCCTGAACATACAGCTGAGAAATATAAAAACAATCTACTGTATTGGGCGAAAAAATACCAGATTACAGAAGTGCAGAACGATTCTGCAGACAATGCAGTGATTAACGCAAAATGTATCAAGGATATCTTTGATAAATATATGTCTTCAGCAGAGCAAACTATTTTTATGTCTCGTTGCTTTTCTTCGGATTACGATGAAAACGAACGAGCAATACGTAGGGTTATAAAAGAAATCAATGACGAAAAACACACCGCTATAAAATTAATTCGTGTAGACCAGCATGCCGAAGGAGTTACAGCTCAAATCTCTGATCGTATATTTAGAGATATCGAAAAAGCAGGATTGATAATTGCCGACCTAAGTAGTGGACGTCCTAATATTCCTCACGAAATCGGCTATGCAATGGGGCTAAAAAAAGATCTTATCATAATACACAACGGGACAGACGAACAAGCAGAAGAACATACGCCATCTAACATAAAAATGTTTGAACAGATTAGATTTGATGGGAATTATAGTAAGTTGGAGAACGATTTAAAAACTCGGATTACTGATTATTACAAACTATAACTTTCAATTTTCGAAATGGTACTAACAACATGCAAATGAATACACCCTTATTAAATTGGCATGAGTCTAAATATGCAAGGTTGTATAACAAAAAGCAGGGAGGATTAATGTGTGGCGAAGAAAAAAATAAAGCAGGAAATTCAGCAGGAGAAAATTACTCAAAACGATACCGTCATATTTATGACTGCTTATGACATTCATAAAATAGAGCGACACCGTTTTCGATTTGGCAAAAAGCCAAAGAAAAGAGAGCTTTGGGCTCAATTTCACATAGCAGGGTTTTCTCACAACAACACATATATTACCCCGTATGCAAAATGTCGTTATACAGCAGAATATAATTCTCTAAATCAAGTTACTGCATTCCATTTTGAAAAGGAATTTGAAGAATATAACAAAATTTATAGTGATTTTGCCGATGAGATGATGACAACACTTTACCTACAACACTCGGCAAAAGCGCTTTTGGATTCTACTCTTCTTCAAATAAATACTTGTTTTAACATGGAACGCTTTCTTGTTGTGTTTGGAGATGATGTATATCAAGTTGATCCTGTGGCGTTTATAATGAGTGGTTCATTAATTGTGAATTTTGAGTTGATTGACTTTAAGAATGGATTGCCCATAGATTCAAAATCAATCCATGGGAGATCTCACAATTTTGGAATCAAACCTATTGATAAAATAAAGTATTTTAATGAGGATGATTTTTTTGAAGACCATCGTAAGATTTCTGATATTATCTTTGAAAATATATATGGTTTCTTGACAAAGTCATCAAATAATAAGTGGGAAGTTGGTAACTATAGTTATGTTCACAATATTCTCGTTCTATCTGAAAAAATAGAGAATGTTACAGATTATTTCCAATGCGTGTTGGGCGGAAAAATTGAAGATTTCACTGTAAAAAACATTTCTGCAACAGATGCATTCAATTTTTACTCTACTGAATATTTAGGTGTAGTTACAAATATTAGCGATGGTAAAGATAAACATCATATCCTTAATGATTGTATGATACTTGAAGGATTTAAAATTTTTGTATTACTTAAAATGATAATTGACTATGAAATACACCATAAACTGGATGAAATTATTGATCATCAGATTTATGCGGAAAGCCAATTGTACCCGCTTCACGTCCCAATCATCACCTTAAATGTAATCGATAACTTAAAAAATACATATTCATTCGCAAGATATAAGCAAGCAATCGACTTCAAATTAAAAACATTGAACATCTACCAAGACAGAAAAATTAGCAATAATGGTCGATTGCTGAATATCCTTCTTTATATACTCGCTATGTTTGGCAGTGCTCAAACTTTACAAGTTTTACAAAACGAGTTTAAACTCCCGTTTAATATTTCCTTTTGGGTTGTTATGGGCGTTTTTGTTATTTTCGGCATAGTATGGATCATAAGAGAAATAAAGAAACAATAATTAAAAAGACACAACTCTCGGTATTAACCGTTTGTTGTGTCTTTGATTTTTGTTATTTATAGATTTTCAGAAAAACATCATCTGCTCCGTCAGTGTATCGATAAGGTACAATAAATTGCGCAAAATGAAAAAGGCAAAAAAGTAGACACGGCT
>JBJEPA010000039.1:0-2483 GCA_051880995.1 Ruminococcus sp. | reverse complement strand
TTTAAGGTTCTGTGGATATAGATAAGTTGTCATAATCTTTAAATTCCTTTCGTTTATTTAGCCGCCCTCGCAACGCTTCTCGTTAGGTTCACGGCAGTTGTAGTTGCGTGAACAATGCTCGTCATATTTACCTTAACTGATGAATCCAGTCCGAACTGCTGTGCAATTCTCGGAACTTCGTTTGATGCAAGCATTATTCCAAGTCCCAAAAGCATATTGCCGGGGAAGGTCAGCAAACCGAGGAACAGCAGAGTTGTCTGCATAAATGCTGTAAGACAAAGAGCCGCTATCTGTTTCATCCACTGATTGAAGCCGTCCTGATAACCTCTCGGAACGCTGAACATATACAACGCACCTACCGCCATCTGAATAAGCAGAATTCCTCCACGCTTGATGTTAGCGAAGAAGATCTTTATTACGCAGTAGGCAAAGGCTATTAAGCATAACAGATTCAGCAATCCGAATGTTGTCTGGTTTGCGACTGCGAAACTGCCCTCTAAAACACTCGTACTCTGTCCGGCTAAATCAATGCTTTGCTGTCCTGCCATTAAGGACGACAAGTCCTTTGAGAATGTGTTTTGCAGGCTGATGCAGAACTTGTACAGCTCCACAGGCACAACGCCGAACAGCGAACAGGCAAAGAAACCTTTAAGCACATTAATGGCAGTTGTTTTGATATTTGCTCTGCCGTTCTGATATTCTATTGCTACATCAAACACGGCAACGACTGTGCCTGCGACAAACAATGCCCATCCGAACAGCGTAAACAGATTTATTGTCGCCTGCACCCATTCAAGGTCGAACACATCTGCGCCCATATTTCCCATCATCGTGAAGAAATCTGCAACAGCGTTGTAAATCGTTTCATAAAACCACTGAAGCATTGTGTTCCATATAGCATTTGAGATTTGTTCACCGAGGTAATCAAACACACTGCCTATAGCACTGCCGATTCCACCGATGAAATATTCCGATAGGTAAGCCTTTGAAGTCATCTCCAGCCTTTCCCCCGGTTAGCACCGTGCGTGCGAGATTTCCTCGCACACGGCGCCCTATCATAAACACATTTTCGTAAGATTAGTAAACATTTTGGAAGTTTGTTTTGCTAAATTATTTATTGGCTCATTATTAGCCTTTTTTCTTAAGCTATTTATCTTTTTAATCTGTCCTTTGTCAAGGTTAAGAAGCGAAAAGTATTTGCATATCGTTTCTGTTTTTGTTGCGTGTATGAGCTTATGCACATCTTTGTGAACAATTATGAGATTTTGGTAATTATCTCCGCCACCAAATTTCTTAGGAATTTTATGATGGCAATGAATATCATCAATATCCAACATTATTCCAAGTACAGCGCATTTCCCATACTGCGCAGAGTATAGAGATAATTTATTATCCGTAAATTCAACGCTCTCTGTGTATTGGTACTCATATAGCAACTGCTTCATAGCCCATAACACATAATCATCGAATTTTAGATTTTTGTGTATCTCCTCTCTACCGCTTTTGGTGTATTTGCAAATACTGCTCTTTTTGTACATTGGGTATTTGGTTTGCACATATCCAATAGGAATTAACGGCAGGTCATCAATAAATCTAAGTTATTGCTTTTGATATTTCTGTATGCTAATCTGATGTTTTCTGGAGCAGAAATGATTTCCATAAGGTTATTGAACACCTTTCCATTTTTACTATCAGCGTATAGCTTATCTAATGTATCTTGTAGGTTGTAATACTCATTGTGACGTAGCTTTTTAACTTTCATCATAGGCAACATCTCCTTTTTGGATATGTTTTTCTTTGTCATACTCGAAGCTATGAGCTTGTCTACCTATAACTACTAATGTGTTTATGACTGGTGGCTGTTCCTCCACCGCTTGTTATCCACGGTTTCATAAGTCGTGCCACCACTCTCACAGCAATTAAAGGTGCTTATTATTCTTCGTCACCACCGCTTAACATAAGCGTTATGCTGCTTTCTGCGTTCCGATAATCTTATCTTTGCATATATAACCGTAGGCGCTGTGCTATGAGCCTGTTAGCTTGGAAGTGCCTTTAACACTACGTGGAATTTCATATAGGAGATTTTTACTTTACCACACTAACTACCCTTTTCAGATACAGACACATTTCTATGCCTTCTGGTTTTAGACCCGTACATTCGCAAGTTCGTCAGTCCTTTTACAGACATTCTCACCATAGTTATTTTATAGACCCCCGACATATAGGTAACACAATCCACCTCTGGACTGCTTTCCACAGCATTACCTGTTTGGGTTACTCTCTGCCGACTTCACCGAGCTTCTGACCCTTGCTGTAACACAAACGCCAGTCGGAGTATCAGGGAAGGCATTTCAAGGCGTTACTCTATCATTCTGCCTTTCAGATTATCAGTTCTCCTAAATAGAGAGCTTTACGTTCTTTATTTAGTGCAGTAGCTTTTCACTACTGAACGCATCGCACCTCCTAACCAATCAAAAATATAA
>JBJEPA010000038.1:0-2491 GCA_051880995.1 Ruminococcus sp. | reverse complement strand
TAGCAATACGATTACTGCACAAACATATACACAATATATTGTGTATATCTGTGATACATATTTCTATATTTTGATTACAATGTCCTCACAATGTATTACATTCAGTCCACAACCGTTATCCCAATCAACTAGTAGGCTTGCCGTATCATCGACACCTTTGACAGTACCTTTCGTACCAACAGGCGGTACCTGAACATCGTCCATTTTAACAAGCTTAACTCTTGTGCCGATTGGATATTCTGCCCGTACTTTTTCAACAATCTCCTTGCTTGGAAATTTCACTTGCTTTTCCTCCTTGATATTAGTAGTACATATATCACTCTGAACGGCCGAAATAGCAAGTGTAATTTTGAAATTCTTCCGAATAAACAAACCGCCGAAAATTCAGCGGTTTTAAGTGTGAGTATTAAACAATAGTAAATACCTTAATGGGAACATTCTCCTTTTTGCAGTTTTCAATTACAAAGCGTGTTCCGTGGGATTTACCGTCCCAAAAGGCGAGAACCATATCGGCATATCTGATTATTTGCAGATTTCTCTTTAAGGGTGCTGACCGACCATATCGTTCATATTCGGGAAGAAATTCCGTCAGCCTGATGTTATGAGTATTTGCATACACTCTTGCACACCTGTCAATTCCTCTTGCACCACCGCTGACTATTTCCGTTGTATCTTTGGGCAGATAGTCACCCAGATTGTTGATTGTAAGATTTCTTGAACCTACTACTGCTACCTTCATAAATTTCAATCTCCTTTTAAAAATATGACACCATTATGACACCATAATACCACCACTTTCGTTATGGTGCAATAATTGCGTTAAAATGATGTCATAATAACATCGAGGAGATTTGATTATGGACGATAACATTTTAAGATACACACTAAGAGTAAACCGGACACTTTTTCAGAAGTTCAGATATATTGCAGACTACGAAGGCCGTTCAGCCAATCGTGAGATTGAGCAGTATATTAAGCAGAGGGTAAAAGCCTTTGAAGAAAAGCACGGCGAGATTGAAGTGGATAAGGACTAAAAATTTAAGGGCGGATATTCCGCTCTTTTTCTTTTGCAATCCTTGAAAGCACATAGCAAACACAGGGGAGTGCCACTCCGTTGCCCCACATTTTGTACTCGGCAGAATCAGAATGAGGATTTTTCAGCCACTTGATTATCTGCTTGTCGGATTTAACTTTTGTACCGTTAATCTCGGCATAGGTTTTGAAAACATCTCTCCAGAAATCAAGTTCTTCTTCTGTGGGATTTTCCGTTTCCAGGTCACTGCACCACCAGTCAGGAAATCCCTGCAGTCTTGCACATTCCGTTGGTGTTAATCTTCTCACAATATAGTTTGATTCAAGGACTCCGTTCTGAAATCCCGGATTTGTTCCGTTTACAATGCATCCGCTTTTTTCTTTGGTAAAGGTAATACATTCCGCTTTCATCTGTGGATAAAAGCCGTAGCTTGAATTGTCATTTACGATTGGCGGGTCTTTGTAATCAGTTGCAACAAGCGTATTTGCTTTTTCTTCTTGAACTTTCGTAAAGAAAGATGCCTTGCTTGAACTGTATGTAGGAGCAGCAACAGCACCAGGACCTTTTGCAACCATTGTCGGCTGTTTTTCCGTTTCAACGGCAAAGCTGTACTTTGCATTCTGTCCTTGATTAAAAGCTGCCCTGTCAATTCCATATGCAACTGCGTGTTTGTCAGTTGCATTAAGGGTAAAGCTGACATCTTCGTTTATGCCGTCACCCTGTGGACCGTTCTCATTTTTTCTTCCAATCATTGAACCTTGAATAGATACAACAGCAATACCGCCTTGATTACAAGAGGGATTTCCTCCGTTTAAATCAAGTGTCCGTGAAATTTCAGCCTTGTAAAAACCACTGTTCGGATTGTCGGACTTCATTGAATTGCTGTCCTTTGAGCAGATGCCGTAGGCTTGCGGTACAAATACAGTCTGGTCATTGTTGCAGGACAGAGTTGCTGACTTATTGTCCTGAACTAATGCACCTTTGCCGCCACCGTCACAGCCACTTCTGATTTTTAGTGTCTTTGGTGTTTCAATGACGAACGGCTGGTTGTTCCCACCAGTGCCGTAGGTTGAAAGAACTGTCGGTGCTTTCTCAACGGGTCCTGTGTATCTTGTATCCTGACTGTGATTTTCAAACATCACAGCTGCCGGAACTGTACCGGCACGAATTGTCGGTGAGGTTTCTTCCTCATAAACTATGCCGCAGCTCTTGGCAGAATGTTCCGTGCAAAAGCCTGCCGATTCCAAGACACAGGGCGGGTGGTGTGCCTCGGCACGAAGTGTGCAGGTCACATCTTCGGTAATATCCATTCGGTTGCCGCCTTGGTCATTTAAAACTAAGCCGTTACTGCTTGTTTCTCCAACGCAATCTTTAACATCGGTGGGAGTTGTTTCCCTCTTGCAGACGCTCTGCGGAGAATCCCCTGACAGGCTTTTTTGCTCAAATAGTATTTCTCCG
>JBJEPA010000037.1:0-2492 GCA_051880995.1 Ruminococcus sp. | reverse complement strand
CATACTTTCTCAACAATTTTATTTTTATAGCAAAGTGGTTAGGACGGAAGTATTCCACAATGGAAAAACACTCTTAGAAATTCTTGATTGGAAAAAAGTATTGGAAATGCTAGAAGATTTGCACTTGCTAATAGTTAGATTCTGCCTAAAAGCAATCAAATCTGAAATCAAGTCATTCGACAGGTTACAGAAAGAAATATTATTTAGAGAAAAATCCTTTGTGTACAATACTCCAGTAGAGGAAGAATTATCAATCAATGTATCATTTGTTCCCGATCATACATGCGACTACTACTGTGAAATACCGAACTTATATATAAATAAAATAATCAAAATTGGTGATGTTTTATTAATACCTAAAGATATACAAAAACACATTCACAAGATCAAAGAAACTTACTGTTATGGAGTTGAAATTTGTAATAATATTTGTAATGATAATATTGAAATAGTAGAAAGTTCAATGCCTGTCCGCAACGATTTCCCACATCATGATATGTTTTTTTCTATTAATAACAGTTTGAACCCAATAACCGTATGGGATGTAGATATTATCTATACTACAATATTATATAACAATATTAATGAGACTACTGCAGTTTTAGAGAAACAGCCCTATTGGAAAACAGAGTTAAAAACATTTAGCTTTGATTATACTGCAAGATTTGTTGATTATATTTGTAATAAAATACAAAAAATATTTGATTATTATGTTTTGTGTGAGCCTTTTGATTTCATTGCAGACCATTTACCTCCTTTAGTTGGTATTAATAAATGTGGGATAAGAGGTGCAAATATAATACCCAATAATAGCAATCAGTATATATCTCTTCCTGGTCGTGTGTTTGGTGAATATTATGCTCCTAATGAAAACTACTCATTGAATTTGTCTAAGCAATCTAATACACTTTATAAATGTTTATTTCAAAAGAGAGATGATGAGGTATTTAACATTAATAAAAATGCATTACACCGTCTTGCACAAAGCTACTATTTTTATGATTTAACACATTTAACAATAGAGGTATTTAATATTTTAGATATGCTTTATCCTATTAGCTTAAAAAGCAAAAAAATTATTAATCATATAGCAACATTTATTAGCAAATCACAAGCGGAAAAGATACAAATATCAAATGAACTTAAAAAATTAAAAAGAACAATCAGAGATCCAATTGTACATAACGGAAAAAGTATAATTGAATTAGGAATCAATAAGCAAGAAATTATTGATGTAATAAGAAAAATATCGCAAGTTATTATATCTTATTGTGAAAATGTTTTTCAACTTGGTGTCACCAATTTTGAACAATTAATTACTGAGAAAGAATTTTAAAGACGCAAATGCAACAGTAAGCAAAGTGTCTTGTAACAGAACGAGGTGTGCTTTCTTCACTCGTCGCTGTGCTGAATCAGAATGCACACATCGTCGGCACATTTTCTAATACTGCGTATATTATGCCAAACTGTTTTTCAAACAACTCTTCATGTGTGTGATATTTCAAAATTTCCCTGGCCGATTGTTTATCTTGTCAGAAAAAACAATTATGCGTGTTTCGTATAGAAAGAGTTTACAACTCAAACCCATCCGTTACCCCTTTCAGTTTTGTCAAATCTCTTTTTACATAATACATCTCTGTGATTTCTGAGGTTGTATGTCCGAGGAGGTCTGCAACCTGTCTTGGTGTCAGACATTTGATTGTACCGTCAGGTTGCTTAATGCCATTTACGAGGTTAGTAGCAAAGGTATGGCGGAGTGAATGCAAACCTTTGGTTTCTATGCCTGCGGCTTTGAGGATTCTGTAATAGCGTTTTCTGAAATTTACCGGTCGGGTGAAATCACCGTTTTCGTCGGGTATCAGCGGTGAGTTTTCTCCGAAGTAGAATTCTTTTCTCAGGTCAATTATCATTTCAATTGCCGTATCGTTCAGCGGAACATCTCGCTTGCTTCTGGCACTTTTTAGCTTGCCGACCTTGATTTCTCGTCCTTTTTCTGCTGTGACACCGTCACGCTTTGATATTTCCTTAACACCTCTGTTCAGGTGCATAACACGATTTTCAAGGTCAATGTCGCTGTTGAGCAGTCCGAGTACCTCGCCTGTCCGCAATCCTGTGTTCAGCATAAGGATATATGCGGCGGCTTGCTGATATTTTCTCTTTCCGTTTGAAAATGTGCTGAACGCTTCATCTTTAAATATCTTAATCTCTTCCGGCGTGAACACCGTTATGGTTTCGCTCGTCGGAAGATTTTCTTTGTCCTGCGCCGCCATAAAGTTACTCTTTTTAATCATCGGCGCACTTATCATTGGATTTCTATCAATGTACTCTTGTTGAGTAAGATAGCGGAAATATTCGTTCAGAACATTATGCACTTTCTTAACCGTAGTGTAAGCATAACCCTCGTTCATCTTATCATTGAGCAATTTTTTAATATCTGCGGACTTAATATCTCCAACCACCTTATCGCCGATATAAGGATAGATTTGATTTTT
>JBJEPA010000036.1:0-11265 GCA_051880995.1 Ruminococcus sp. | reverse complement strand
GAATTGGCCGAAGGCGCCCGTGAGGGCGGCCTCAATTTCTAAGGAAGGGGAGGAATTACTTTGGCTAACTATGATAGAAATGACGACAGATTTACAGAGAGAGTGGTTACTATTAACCGTGTTTCTAAGACTGTAAAGGGTGGTCGTATTTACAAGTTTGCAGCTCTTGTAGTTGTAGGTGACGGCGAAGGTACAGTTGGTTTTGGTATCGGCAAGGCCGGCGAAGTACCAGACGCTATCAGAAAGGGTATTGAAGACGCTAAGAAGAATCTTATGAAGGTTTCACTTAGAGGCACAACAATCCCTCACGAGGTTATCGGTGAATTTGGTGCCGGCAGAGTTCTTATGAAGCCTGCTGCTCCTGGTACCGGTGTTATCGCAGGTGGTCCTGTTCGTTCAGTTGTTGAAGCTGTTGGCATTAAGGACATCAGAACAAAGGCTCTGCGTTCTAACAACCCTTGCAACGTAGTTCGCGCTACACTTGAGGGTCTTAAGAGTTTAAGAACTGCTGAAGAAGTTGCTGCTATCCGTGGCAAGTCAGTAAAAGAAATTTTATAATAGGGAGGTTGCAAATTATGAAAATTACTTTGGTAAAGAGCCTCATCGGCACTAAGAAAGATCAGATTGCAACTGCCCATGCACTTGGCCTCAAGAAGATTGGCGACTGCACAGAGCAGCCTGACAATCCTGCAACTCAGGGCAAGATTGCAAAAATCATCCACCTTATCAAGGTTGATGCTTAAGGGAGGTGCAAAGTAAATGAGATTACATGAACTTTCACCAGTAGATGGTTCTAAAAAGGATGTAAAGAGAATCGGCCGTGGACATGCTTCCGGCTGGGGCAAAACATCCGGTAAAGGTCACAAGGGTCAGAAGGCTCGTTCAGGCGGTAGCATTCGTCCCGGTTTTGAAGGCGGTCAGATGCCACTTCAGAGAAGAGTTCCTAAGAGAGGTTTTAACAACATTTTCAGAAAGAAGATTGTTGCTCTCAATGTAAATCAGCTTGACGCAAAGTTTGACAACGGTGCAGTTGTTGACGCTGAGGCACTCAAGAACGCAGGTTTAGTTAAGAATTCTTTTGACGGTATTAAAATCCTCGGTAACGGAGAATTGACAAAGAGTTTGACTGTTAAAGTAGATGCTTTCTCAGAATCTGCAAAGAAGGCTATCGAAGAGGCAGGTGGAAAGGCTGAGGTGATTTAATTGTTTAAGACAATTAGAAACGCTTGGGCTATTCCGGACTTAAGAAAGAAAATTCTCTTTACACTTTTAATTGTATTGGTATTTAGAATCGGTTCAGTTATCCCAGTTCCTTTTTTGGATATGGGAGCACTGAGCGATTTGATGGCTCCACTTAACGAAGTAGGTAACGAAAGCAGTTCAATGCTTGCATACCTGAATACACTTTCCGGTGGTGCTTTCTCAAACGCAACACTGTTTGCAATGGGTGTTACACCATACATCAACAGTTCAATCATTATGCAGCTCCTCTGTGTTGCTATTCCTCCTCTTGAGAGAATGGCTAAAGAAGGCGAAGTCGGCAGAAAGAAAATCGGTAAGATTACAAGATATGTAACAGTGCTCCTTGGTCTTATTCAGGGCGGTGCTTACTTCTGGTATCTCTATAAGTCAGGTGTAACAACCTACAATGAGGGATTCAGCCTTGTTTTCTCTGCTATTGTTATTATCCTGGCATTTACTGCAGGTACTGCTCTTATGATGTGGATGGGTGAACAGATTAACCAGTACGGTATTGGCAATGGTATTTCAATACTCCTCTTTGCAGGTATTATTGCTCGTTTACCTTACACAATCAATGTTCTTGGACAGTATTTGTCACAGGCAGGTCAGGGTGCAACTCAGTACTATGTACTTGTTCCACTTTGGATTGTACTCTTCCTTGCAATTATTTGGGTTATTACATTTATGCAGGATTCCGAAAGAAAGATTCCAATTCAGTACGCAAAGCGTGTTGTTGGCAGAAAGATGTATGGCGGTCAGTCAAGTCACCTTCCAATCAAGGTAGCTCTTGGCGGTGTTCTTCCAATCATCTTTGCTTCTTCAATTCTTTCAATTCCAAGCACAATTAATATGTTCTGGAAACCAACATCAGGTTTCTGGGCAAGCTTCTTCAATGCTTTCAGCACTGACGGATGGCTCTATATGTTGGTTTACTTTATTCTTATTCTTGCTTTTGCTTATTTCTACACAACTATTCAGTACAATCCGGTTGAAATGGCTAACAACTTAAAGCAGAATAATGGTACTATCCCGGGTATCAGACCTGGTCAGCCAACTGTTGAATTTATTTCAAAGATTCTTTCAAGAATTACACTTATCGGTGCTTTGTTCCTTGCTGTGATCGCTTTGTTCCCACTTATCTTTGCTTCTTTGGCAAATATGAGCGGACTTTCAATGGGCGGTACATCAATCATCATCATTGTAGGTGTTGCTCTTGAAACATCAAAACAGATGGAATCCCAGATGATGATGCGTCATTACAAGGGCTTCCTCGATTAATAGGAGATTAAAATGAAATTAATATTTTTAGGTGCTCCTGGTGCCGGTAAAGGCACACAAGCTGAAATTATCAGCAAAGAATTAAACATTCCAACAATCTCCACCGGAGATATGATTAGAGAAGCGCTGAAAAACGGCACTGAGATGGGAATGAAAGCAAAGTCCTATATGGAGTCAGGCGCATTGGTTCCTGACGAAGTTGTAATCGGCATTGTTAAGGAAAGACTTTCCAAGGACGATTGCAAGGATGGCTTTATTCTTGATGGTTTCCCAAGAACTATTCCTCAAGCCGAGGCTCTGGACTCAATGGGTGTTGAAATCGACTGTGTAATTGACCTTGAGGTTAAGGACGATGTCATCATCAAGAGAATGTCCGGACGCCGTGTCTGTGAAAAGTGCGGTAAGACCTACCACACTGTTAACAAGCCTTCAAAAATTGAAGGTGTTTGCGATGTTTGCACAGGCGCCCTTATTCAGCGTAAGGACGATCAGATTGATACTGTAAAAACTCGTCTTGAAACATATCATAAGGAAACAGAACCTCTTAAGGGTTACTACGAGGCTCAGGGTAAGTTAAAGCTTATTAATTGTCCTGACGATATCGACGGAACCACTAAACTGGTCCTTGAAGCTCTTAAGTAAGAAGGTTTTACTATGGTAGTTATCAAGTCTTCACGAGAACTTCAAAAGATGAAGGATGCGTGCAGAATTTCTGCAAATGCACTTGTTGTTGCAGGAAAAGCAGTTGAACCGGGTGTTTCAACTCTTGAGATTGATACTATTGTCCGTAAATATATCGAGAAAGAGGGGGCAACCCCTTCCTTTCTCGGTTATGGCGGATTCCCTGCAAGTGCATGCATTTCAGTAAACAATGTGGTTATCCATGGCATACCAAGCAAGAAACAGATCCTCAAAGAGGGCGATATAGTAAGTGTTGATGTGGGAGCTTTTTTTGATGGCTTTCACGGTGACAATGCCTACACTTTTAAGTGCGGTAAGGTTTCTGCTGAGGCAGAGGCGCTTCTAAAAACCACAGAGGAAAGCCTGTATGAGGGTATAAAACAGGCAAAGGCAGGTAATCGAGTTGGCGATATCGGCTCTGCTGTTCAGAAGTATGTCGAAGATCGCAGTTACTCGGTGGTACGAGATTTTGTCGGCCACGGAGTAGGTGCGAAACTACACGAAGAACCAAGTGTACCAAACTATGGGACGCCCGGCAGAGGTGTCAGACTGATACCCGGTATGACCATTGCCATTGAACCTATGGTTAATGTTGGTGATTATAAGGTTAAGGTGCTGTCTGACGAATGGACTACAGTCACCGCAGACGGAAGCCTTGCGGCTCACTTTGAGCATACAGTAGCCATCACCTCTGATGGTCCCCAAATTATGACTATTCCTGATTTAAAGTGAGGAACATATGATTAAAGAGGGAAGCATCGTTAAGGCTAAAGCCGGTCGTGATAAAGACGGATTTTTCGTTGTTGTAAGGCTTGAAGGTCAATATGCCTATATAGCAAACGGGAAAAGACGAAAGGTTGAAAGCCCAAAAAAGAAAAAGCTGATTCATCTTCAGCACACAAATGGCTATGCACAAACCTATAAAACCAATCGAGAGATAAAAAACATCATTAAAGAGTTCGGAGGGTTATAATGTCTAAGCAGGATGTTATAGAAGTAGAAGGTACAGTAACTGAGGCTCTTCCAAATGCCCAGTTTAAGGTTGAACTTCAGAACGGTCATGTTATTTTGGCTGTTATTTCAGGTAAATTGAGAATGAACTACATTCGCATTTTACCGGGTGATAAGGTTACTGTGGAGATGTCTCCATACGACCTGAGCAGAGGCAGAATTACTTGGAGAACAAAGTAATTCATACACACAATATTTTTTGGAAAGGAATGATACTTAATGAAAGTCAGACCTTCAGTAAAGAAAATTTGCGATAAGTGCAAAATCATTAAAAGACATGGTAAAATCATGGTTATCTGTGAGAACCCAAAGCATAAACAGCGTCAGGGTTAATTATTAAAAATTATTAAGTATTTTATGGAGGTGCAAAATGGCTCGTATAGCTGGTGTTGACTTACCAAGAGACAAGAGAGTTGAAATTGGTTTAACTTATATCTATGGTATTGGCAGAAAGACCGCAACAGACATTATTGCTGCAACAGGTGTAAATCCTGACACAAGAGTAAGAGACTTAACAGAGGAAGATGTTTCCAAGTTAAGAGATTATATCGATAAGAACTGTGTTGTTGAAGGCGACCTTCGCCGCGACATTGCTTTTGATATCAAAAGACTTATTGAAATTGGTTGTTACCGTGGTGTTCGTCACAGAAAGGGTCTCCCTGTAAGAGGCCAGCGTTCTAAGACAAATGCAAGAACTCGTAAGGGTCCACGTAAGACAATGGCAAACAAGAAGAAGTAAGGAGGATTAAGCAATGGCAGTAGCAAAAAAGACTGTACGCCGTCGCCGTGATAGAAAGAATATCGAAAAAGGCTCAGCGCACATTCAGTCAACATTTAACAATACAATTGTTACAATTTCTGATACACAGGGCAACGCTGTGTCATGGGCAAGTGCCGGTGAGCTTGGCTTCAGAGGTTCAAGAAAGTCAACTCCTTTTGCTGCTCAGTCAGCAGCAGAAACAGCAGCAAAGGCTGCTATGGAACACGGTATGAAGTCCGTTGAAGTTTATGTAAAGGGTCCTGGCCAGGGTCGTGAGGCTGCTATCAGAGCACTTCAGTCAGCAGGCCTTGAAGTAACAATGATTAAGGATGTTACACCTATCCCACATAATGGATGCCGTCCTCCAAAGAGAAGACGAGTATAGTAGATAGTAGGAGGAAAAGTTATGGCAAAGAATATGCAGCCAATCGCTAAGCGTTGCAAAAAGCTTGGCATCGAACCTTCTGTTATGGGTTATAACAAGAAGACTACAAACAGAAATTCTAACGGCAATATGAGAAGAAAGAAGAGCGAATATTGCCTTCAGCTTAACGAAAAGCAAAAGGTTAAGTTTATCTATGGCATTATGGAAAAGCAGTTCCGTCGTTACTATGACCTTGCTGCTAAGAAGGAAGGCAAAACAGGTACTGTTCTTCTTACAACAATCGAGAGAAGACTTGACAATGTTGTTTTCAGACTTGGTTTGGCTTCTTCAAGAAGAGAGGCAAGACAGCTGGTTAACCACGCACACTTCACTGTTAACGGTGAAAAGGTTAACATCCCATCATACCTTGTTAAGGTTGGCGATGTAATCAAGGTTAAGGACAGCAGCCGCTCCAAGACAAGATTTAAGGAAATTGCAGAAGGCGAAACAAAGTCTGTTGTTTCTCCAAAGTGGTTGGAAAAGGATGCCGACCTGCTTGGCGGTAAGGTTATCGCAATGCCTGAGAGAGAAGACATCGACTTCCAGGTAGAAGAACATCTCATCGTCGAATTGTACTCCAAGTAATCCACACAAGCGTAGGTTATTAAAAACAAGCACATTTATATGTGAACTATTGTTTAGGAGGTTGTTTCATGATCGAAATCGAAAAGCCAAGAATTGAAGTTGAAGAGCTTTCTTCAGACGGTCAGTTCGGCAGATTTGTTGTTGAACCACTTGAGAGGGGCTTTGGCAACACATTAGGTAATAGTTTAAGAAGAGTTCTTCTTTCATCCCTTGAGGGTGTTGCTGTTACATCCATCAAGATTGACGGCGTGCTTCATGAATTTTCTACAATTCCCGGAGTAAAAGAAGATGTTACAGAGATCGTTCTTAATATGAAGAGCCTTGTATGCAAACTTAATTGCAACGGACCTAAGACTGTTGAAATTGCAGCCACAGGTCCTTGCGAGGTTAAGGCCAGTTCCATCAAGGCCGACAGCGATGTAGAAATCCTTACTCCGGAGCTTCACATTGCAACACTTGGTGAGGGTGCAACACTTAATATGGAAATCACACTTGACAAGGGCAGAGGTTATGTTCCCGGCGAAAGGAACAAGCTTATTTCCGGCAACAATGTTATCGGCGTGATTCCTGTTGACTCTATTTACACACCGGTTATAAAGGTAAATTACACTGTTGACAACACTCGTGTTGGTCAGATTACCGACTACGACAAGCTAACCCTTGATGTTTGGACAAACGGTGTAATCAATGCACAGGAAGCAGTTTCTTTGGCTGCTAAGGTCCTCACTGAACACCTCAACCTCTTTGTTGACCTTTCCGACAAGGGCTCAACAACCGAGATTATGGTTGAAAAGGACGATAAGGGCAAAGAAAAGGTTCTTGAAATGACTATCGAGGAGTTAGACCTCTCCGTTCGTTCTTTCAACTGCTTAAAGCGTGCAGGTATTAACACTGTTGAAGATTTGATTTCTAAGAGTGAAGAAGATATGATGAAGGTTCGTAACCTTGGTCGTAAGTCACTTGAAGAGGTTGTTCAAAAACTCAACAGCTTAGGTTTCAATCTTCGTGAAGAAGAGGAATAATTAATTACACTTACAATTCCAATATCAGGTTAAAGGAGTGATATAAATGCCAAGAACAAGAAAGCTGGGTAGAGCTACCGACAGCAGAATGGCTATGCTTAGAGCTATGGTAACTTACCTGTTTGAAAACGGTAAAATCGAAACAACTCTTGCTCGTGCAAAGGATGTTTCTTCAATGGCAGAAAAGATGATTACAGTAGCTAAGGAAGACAATCTTCACAACAAGAGAATGGTAATGGGCTTTGTTACAAAGGAATCTGTAACACACAAGCTTTTTACTGAGATTGCTCCTAAGTATGCAGACAGAAACGGCGGATACACAAGAATCACTAAGATCGGTCCTCGTCGTGGCGACGCTGCAGAAATGGCTATCATCGAACTTGTATAATTTTCAGATTGTAGGCTCACCAAAAGGTGAGCCTATTTTTTTGCATTTTATAGTTTTTTTACAATGACTCTTTAGCAAAATGACGAATTACTTGTTAAAAATAACGAAAATAATATCATAAAATATTACAAAATGACGAAATATTGTTGTGCAAAGTGAGTAAATGTGAACAAACAATTAAGACAATGTTCACAAATTGTTAAAAAGTTGTATAAATTATCTTAAATACATTAATTAGGGGTTGAAATATATGTATATTAATGCTAAAATATATTTGTACTTAAGAGATAGTACTTAAGTGTTTTATTTGTTTTCTCCAATCATTGTATTGTTTTGTTATATTTCATAATGTTCTTTTTTCTGGAAGAATCCTCTCAGTCACGCTGAGAGGATTTTTTCCATTTGTTTTTTGGTAAATTATAGAATTTACAAATAAGTTACACTTTTTGAAATATTTATGCTATAATAATGTCATATTTTAAGGGGTGATATTATGAAAAAGTTGGTTTCAGTTGTAATTACGCTGGTTTTATTATTCAGCTCGGTTCTCTGTGTAAACAGTGCAGAAATTGGGGGAGTTACCTCCGATTATTACGAGCCAATTAATAGCTGGAGATATCACAACGGTGTACCTATCAGTAATTTTGCTGTTGGTGCATCCTCAAATCAATGGAAGAAAACTGATAAGGGTTTTCTAAACGATAAAGGTGAAGTTATTGCCGGCGCAACTATGAAGGGAATTGATGTAAGTGAATGGAACGGCGACATTGATTGGGCAAAGGTTGCAGCCTCTGATGTAGATTTTGCTATTATAAGATGTGGCATCGGCGACGATTATGAGTATCAGGACGACAAATGTTTCAAAAAGAATGTTGAGGGATGTATAAAGAACAAAATCCCTTTTGGTGTTTACATATATTCCTATGCCCTCAATACCACTATGGCTAAGTCCGAGGCTAACCATGTGCTAAGACTGATTAAGGGCTTCAACCTGAGCTTTCCTGTTTACTATGATTTAGAGGAAAATTCCCAGACGAAGCTTAGCAAAGCCACCTTGGGTAATATTGCAAAAACATTTTGTAACGCAATTTCAGCTAAGGGTTATCAGGTTGGCATTTATTCAAATCTATATTGGAGAAATAATTATCTTACAGATTCTGCCTTTAATAATCCCTTATGGTATGATTGGATAGCACAGTATAACTCATACTGTGACTACACAGGAAAATATACTATGTGGCAGTGTTGCAGTGACGGTAAAGTGCCTGGTATTAATGGTAATGTTGACATTAACTTCTGGTATGCCCCACCAAGAAAATACACATATGTTGCCACTACTAACTGTGTCATACTTAACCGTACTTCCTATACATTCAAGAGAAGTACCACAAACCCAACAATGAAACTTAAGGCAACAGTGCAGAATAATTTAGAGGACAAAACTGTAACATGGAACAGTAGTAACGACGATATTGCCACAGTTGATACTAAAGGTAAGGTAACTGCAAAAAGAAAGGGTACCTGCTACATTACCGCTATAGCGAATGACGGTACGGGAAATGCTGAAATGTGCAAGATTACTGTTCAACAGCTTGTGACCAAAGTAAAACTGAACAAGAAAAATGTTTCCCTCAGCAAAAAGGGAAAGACATATAAACTTAAGGCAACCTGCACACCTACCACAGCCAACAACCGTGCTGTTACGTGGAAATCAAGCAAAAAGACTGTTGCAACTGTAAACAGCAAGGGAAAGGTTACTGCAATGAAAAAGGGAACCTGCTACATTACTGCTACAGCTAAGGACGGAAGTAAAGTATCAGCAAAATGCAAGGTTAAGGTTAAAAAATAAGTGGCAACAAGGTAAATTGTGAATACTATGTAGTAGAGGATATCTCCTCTCAATATCATTTAACCAAAGTATTGTAATCATAGCATAGGGAAAAGAAGTTATTTAAGCACAATTACCATTGTTTATTATGCCTCCAACATTGTAATAATTAACGCAAAAAAGGCACTGCTTAATAGCAGTGCCTTTTTCATTCATGCATGAAAATTGTCTGTACTAGAATCAGAGTGAAGTCTAATAAAAAGTTTAAATACAAAGTCAAGTAATAGTCAAAATACGATGTGTGGTACTGTTGTTGCTACAATCCAATATTACTAATTAATGTTTTTTGTTCAAATCTTTTGCAAAGCGGTAGGAAAGGAGTAAAACCTATCTTACCTTTAAATCGGGATAAACCCGAAAAGTTAAATAATCATATTTGTGACTTTACGACGATATATTATTAGTGAAGCTTTTTAAAAATCATTCAACTTTCTTATACATTCTCTTAACACAATCCTCGCATACTGTGATGCCTTCGTGTGTGATTACATTGTCAATTTCGCCACAGAAAAGGCAAGTTGGCTGGTACTTTCTTATGAGAAGACCATTATCCTTTGGCAAAATCTCAATAGCGTCCTCTTTTTCAAGGTTAAACATCTGTCTAACAGGCTTTGGAATAACAACTCTTCCAAGGGTATCAATTTTACTCACATAACCAATTTGTTTCATAATTTAATTTCACCTTCCGTAATCGATTGAGCAACGCCTATATTTCGACAAAAAGCCGTAATATAATAGTATTGTGTACCGTTTTCACCCTTATTCTACCAAACATAGTGTTTTGTGTCAAGTGAATTATAAAAATTGTTCTCTTCATCAATTTTTTTATATGAAATATATAAATCTGACAGGATGTGACTGGGTTTGATAAATTACTTGTGGGGGATAATGGTCATATTTTCCATTATTTGTTCCATTTTCACCGGAAACACACAGGAGCTTTCTTCTGGACTAATGAATGGGGCAGAAAAAGCAGTTAAGCTTCTCATCACATTATTTGGTGTAATGGTGTTCTGGTCGGGGATTATGAAGGTTGCCGAAAAAAGCGGACTGACAAATCTGCTTGTAAGGCTGTTATCCCCAATACTAAAAAAACTGTTTCCGGATTTAGACAAGGACAGCGTTGCATTTCAGAGCATTTGTATGAACATCAGCGCCAACCTTATGGGAGTAGGAAATGCCGCTACTCCATTTGGACTTAAGGCTATGAAAGAGATGCAGAGGAAAAATCTCAGAAAAGATACAGCCACCGACTCCATGGTTGTGTTTGTAGTAATGAATACAGCATCAATGCAGTTGATACCGGCAACACTTGGGTATCTTAGGCAAAGCTACGGAAGTACCAGTCCCTTCTCAATAATCCCCAGTGTTATTATCAGTTCTGCAACTGCTTTGGCGGTAGCGCTTGTACTTGCAACTTCCTTAAACAGGGTGAGCAAATGGAACTGATTGTACCTGTTGCGGTAGGGGTTATTCTCCTTTATGGAATGATAAAGAAAACAAAAATATTTGATGCCTTTATTGAGGGAGCAATTGAGGGTATGCACACCCTATATATGATTATTCCCACAATCACAGGACTTGTTGTTGCTGTGGAAATGCTCCAACAAAGCGGTGCAATTGACCTCATTTGCAGTCTTGTAGAGCCATTTGCTGACTTTTTTGATTTTCCAAAAGAAATTGTCCCTATGGCTGTTTTGCGACCAATAAGCGGTAGCGGTTCAACAGCTTTGCTTACAAATATATTTGAAAATTACGGTCCGGATTCTTTACCGGGACTAATCGCCTCGGTACTTGCAGGAAGTTCTGAAACTACAATTTATGCGATAACAATGTATTTTGGCAGCGTAGGAATTACAAAAACACGCCATACCCTTGCAGTTGGACTGATTGCAGACTTGACAGCGCTTATTATGTCGATTGTAACTGTAAAATTTGTTTTGTAAATTTTTTGTTAATTACTATTTGGGTGTGGACAAATTTATG
>JBJEPA010000035.1:0-11283 GCA_051880995.1 Ruminococcus sp. | reverse complement strand
TAAGCACAATATATGGGATATACTATTAAAGCACGAAAAAAGAAGAGAATTTTTGAACGAAACATAAATACAGTGATTTAACGATATACAAAACAATAAATAACAACAACGCAAAACTTTAGGAGGAGAAAAATGATTAAGCAGATTGTTAAGCGAGATGGCAGAAAAGTTCCTTTTGAACTGGAAAAGATTACAAATGCAATTTTCAAGGCAGCGCAGGCTATTGGAGGCTCAAACTATCAGGAGGCAGAAGCGCTTGCCAACAAGGTTTGTGACTACATTGAAAATGTTGAAAAGATAGAAACTCCAACTGTTGAGCATGTTCAGGACACAGTTGAAAAAATGATGATTGAAAACGGACATGCAAGAACTGCAAAGGAATTTATCCTTTACAGGGCAGAACGCACAAAGCACCGTGAAATGAACACTCAGCTGATGAAGATTTATGAGGATTTGACCTTTAAATCAGCAAAGGATAACGATGTAAAGAGGGAAAATGCAAATATTGACGGCGACACAGCAATGGGTACAATGCTTAAGTACGGCAGTGAGGGTGCAAAACAGTTCTACAAAATGTACATTCTCAATCCAAAGCATGCCAAGGCTCACGAAAACGGTGATATTCACATTCACGACCTTGACTTCCTTACTCTCACAACAACCTGCTGTCAGATTGACCTTGTGAGCCTTTTTGAGGGAGGATTTTCCACAGGACACGGTTACCTCAGAGAACCAAATGACATTGCCTCATATTCAGCGCTTGCCTGTATTGCTATTCAGAGTAACCAGAACGACCAGCATGGCGGTCAGTCTGTTCCAAACTTTGACTATGGTATGGCTCCGGGAGTAAAGAAAACATATCTCAAACTTTACCGTCAAAACCTTGCAAGAGCCATTGAGCTTTTGGCTGATGTTGACGATATTGACGAAACAATAAATATAGCCAAAGAAGTTATGGCAAAGGCAACGGAAGAAAGCGGTGATAAGCCGTCACTTATGGCAGGGGAAAAGTATGCCCAGGCAGAACTTCCTTTGCTTACAGAAAAATTTGGTGAAAAACTTGCCGGCAAAATCCAGAAGTTTGCAAAAAAACACGCTGAAAAGGAAATCGACCGTTCCACATATCAGGCTATGGAGGCACTTATCCATAACCTTAACACAATGCACTCCCGTGCAGGTGCACAGATTCCTTTCTCATCCCTTAACTACGGTACAGACACCACCCCAGAGGGAAGGCTTGTTATCAAGAATATCCTCCTTGCAGAGGACGCAGGTCTTGGCAACGGCGAAACACCAATTTTCCCAATTCACATTTTTAAGGTTAAAGAAGGTGTAAACTACAATCCCGGCGACCCCAACTACGATTTGTTTAAGCTTGCTATGAAAGTTTCCGCAAAGAGATTGTTCCCTAACTTTAGCTTTATTGACGCACCGTTTAACAAGCAGTACTACAAAGAGGGTCACCCAGAGACAGAGTGTGCATATATGGGTTGCCGTACAAGGGTTATGGGCAATGTTTATGACCCTACAAGAGAGATTACCTACGGAAGAGGAAACCTTTCCTTTACATCAATTAACCTCCCTCGTCTTGCAATTCTTGCAAACAAGAACATTGACTTCTTCTTTGAACAGCTTGACAGAATGATTGACCTTGTTACAGACCAGTTGCTTGAAAGATTTGAAATTCAATGCCAGAAGAGAGTTCTCAACTATCCTTTCCTTATGGGACAGGGCATTTGGATTGACTCCGACAAGCTGAACCCTAATGACGAGGTAAGAGAAGTGCTTAAGCACGGAACACTCACCTGTGGCTTTATCGGTCTTGCAGAGTGCCTTAAGGCTCTTACAGGCAAGCATCACGGCGAAAGTGAAGAAAGCCAGCGCCTTGGTCTTGAAATTGTTGGCTATATGCGCAAGAAGATGAATGAAGCCTCAGAAAAGTACGGACTTAACTTCTCCGTTATTGCAACTCCGGCTGAGGGACTTTCCGGTCGTTTTGTAAGAATAGACAAGGAAAAGTTCGGCGTTATTCCGGAGGTTACAGACAGAGACTACTACACAAACTCATTCCATGTTCCTGTTTACTACAACATATCAGCCTTTGATAAAATCAGAATTGAGGCACCTTATCACAACCTGACAAATGGCGGACATATCAGCTATATTGAGCTTGACGGTGACCCGACAGAGAATTTGGATGCCTTTGAGTCTGTTATAAGATATATGAAGGAGCAGGGCATAGGCTACGGCTCAATTAACCACCCTGTTGACAGAGACCCTGTCTGCGGACACACAGGCATCATCGGAGATGTTTGTCCGAAGTGTGGCAGAAAAGAGGGCGAGTCCGGTCAGGGCTTTGAGAGAATAAGAAGAATCACAGGCTACCTTGTTGGTACTGTTGACCGCTTCAACAACGCCAAGCGTGCAGAGGTTGAGGACAGAGTTAAGCACACCCTTACCTGTGAATGTTGTGGTGCTGAAGAGGCTGTATAATGAATGAAAACAAGATACGCCTTGCAGGTATAATCAAGGAATCTATTGTGGATGGTCCGGGGATAAGAATGACAATTTTTACCCAAGGCTGTCCCCACCACTGCAAGGGTTGTCACAATCCGGAAACATGGGATTTTGACAAGGGCTATGACGGGGATATTGAAAAAATATTTGAAGTAGCAAAAAAAGACCCCCTACTTCAAGGCTTGACCTTTTCCGGGGGAGAACCCTTTGCTCAGGCGAAGGTGCTTGCAAAGCTGGGCAGAATGTGTCACGACCACGGTTACAATGTGTTCTGCTACACAGGCTACACCTTTGAAGAGATAGTTTCATCCTTTGACACTCACCCCGATTGGCAGGAACTACTTAATGAGGTGGATTACCTTGTAGATGGACCCTTTATCCTTGAAGAGAGAAGTCTTATGCTCCACTTCAGAGGTAGCAAAAACCAGAGACTTCTTGATGTGAAAAAAAGCCTTCAACAGGGAAAAGCTGTTGAGGCAGAGGGTATATGATTTTTTAAAAATTAATACGATATAAAACGGTCTCCCCGTATTTATATAATAATTCAGCTAGTTAAAAAGCACGGTTAAATCCGTGCTTTTTGACTTTTTATGCTTAATGTCACTCATCTTACTGCGGTAATCCTAATTTCATATGACATATTGGTGTGGGTGTAAATCCTACTGCATTCCGTAAAGATTCCTAAGTCACTTCGTTTCCTCGGAATGACTGAGTAGGCACTTTTAGTTACAGACAGCCTCCATCGGATGAGGGAGGGGGACCGCTTGCGGTGGAAGGAGCGAAAAAGTGTCCTCTTTATCTATTTTTGTCCTTTGTAGGTCATTCAGACACCCACTATATCATTCCTATTGCTGTCTCCCTATATTGACAACATTGGTTTATCCGAATAGCTGTTTTTACAGCGGTTTTATTCCGAAAAGTGAAAGTATCTGCAATACAATACCGCACAGCACAGATGCAGAAACACCATAAACTAGTACAGGTCCTGCTATTACAAACATTTTTACACCTAGTCCCAACACAAGTCCCTCGCTTTTAAATTCAATGGCGGGAGATGCAATGGAATTTGCAAAGCCGGTTATGGGGATAAGCGTACCTGCTCCCCCGTATTTTGCAAGGTTGTCGTACCAACCGATAAAGGTAAGTAAAATACCCAAAAACACCAGAGTAACTGAAACAAAGCATCCGGCGTCGTCCTTGTTTAACCCAAGGTATTGATAAAGGTTTTGAAAACCTTGACCAATTGTACAAATCCCTCCACCAAAGAGGAAGGCTAAAATGCAATCCTTGAAAATAGGACTATTGTGGCTGTATTTTTTAACTAACTTGCTGTACTCTTGTTTAGAAATCATATTATCACATACAATTAAAACCATCTCGAAAGGGATGGTTTTAACTATATCTCCTTTCTTCACCTGTTTTTAGTTTTACCCAAGTGAAATGATATATGAATTTTATTTTTCCTATTTCTTTTGATAAAGTTTTGTTGTATAATGAAAGTGTATATTGTAAAAGAGGAAGAATTAATGTATTATCTTGATAACAGCGCCACCACTGTTGTAAGTGATAGTGCCGCAAAAACTGCATATGATATTATGACAAAGAATTTTGGCAATCCAAGCTCTCTGCACAATTTGGGTTATGACGCATCCCTTATTCTGGAGAATGCAAGGAATGTTGTAGCCTCATCAATAGGGGCAGAGGAAAAAGAAATTTTCTTCACATCCGGAGGAACAGAGGCAAATAACCTTGCAATTTTCGGGGCTGTCAATGCAAAAAAGCGACAGGGCAACAAAATTGTCACAACAGCCATAGAGCATCCATCCGTTTTGGAGTCTGTTAAGGAACTGGAAAAACAGGGTTTTCAGGTTGTTTACATTAAGCCTGTTGACGGCGAGATAACTCTTCAGCAATTTGCTGATGCCATTGATGAAAAAACAATACTTGTTTCCGCAATGACGGTTAATAACGAAACAGGACTTGTTATCCCAACAGAAAAGATCCCTGTTGTGATAAAGAGGAAAAAATCCCCTGCATTGTTTCACACCGATTTTGTTCAAGGATACGGAAAGCTAAGTTGCCGTGTAAAGAAAATCGGTTGTGATTTACTTACGGTTTCTGCCCATAAGGTTCACGGACCAAAGGGAGCGGGCGCTTTGTATGTGAAAAAAGGGACAAGAATTTTGCCAAGGTTTTATGGTGGTATGCAGGAGGGTAAACTTCGCCCGGGAACAGAGGCATTACCTTTAATCGGTGCATTTGCAAAGGCTGTTGAAGAATTTAATATAAATGAAAATTACCAAAAGGTAAAAGAATTAAACCTTTATTTGAAAGAAAAATTAGATGATATTCAGGGAATCGTCACAAACAGCGCAGACTTTCCCTATATAATGAACATATCAACAAACTGTGTTATGAGCCAGACTATGCTTTCCTATCTTTCTGATAATTTTAATGTGTGTGTAAGTTCCGGCTCAGCCTGTCACAAAGGGGAGCTTAGCCACGTTCTCAGCGCCTACGGGTATGACAGCCGAAGAATAAACTCGGCTTTGAGAATCAGCTTTTGTGAAAGCAATACAAAAGAAGATGTGGATATGTTTGTAAAGGGCTTAAAGTCAGGACTTGAAAGCCTTGTGAAATTCTAAGAGATTGAGAGCAATAATATGAAAGAAATTATCTTAATAAAAGTTGGAGAAATTGTACTAAAGGGACTTAATCGCAAGAACTTTGAAAATATGCTTATAAAAAATATGAAAAATGCTTTGCGTGGTGTTGCTCAGTGCAAAATAACATCAGCCCAATCCACAATCTATGTTGAACCCTGTTATGATGACGCAGATATTGACGAGATTTGCGAAAGAATAAGCAAGGTGTTTGGCATTGTGGCTTTCCACAGGGCGGCTGTTGCCGAAAAGACTATGGAAAGCATTGCCGAAGTTTCTCTGAAATATCTTGAGGACTACCTTGAAGGTGCTTCTACATTTAAGGTTGAGGCTAAGCGCAGCGACAAAAAATTCCCTTTGAAATCTCCGGAAATCTGCCGTGAATTGGGTGGAATTATCCTTAAAAGATTTAATCACCTTTCTGTTGATGTACACAACCCTGATGTTCAGGTGACTGTTGAGGTGCGTGACTTTGGGGCATATATTCACGCATCTGTTATTAAGGGTGCTGGGGGTGTTCCTGTTGGCTCCAGCGGAAACGGAACAATCCTCATAAGCGGAGGTATTGATTCCCCTGTTGCCGCTTGGATGATGGCAAAGAGAGGACTGAGGCTTAATGCTGTTCACTTTGCGTCCCCTCCATACACCTCCCAAAGGGCAGAGGATAAGGTGGTAAGACTCCTTAAAAAAGTTTCCGCCTATGCGGGGAATATCACAATGTACACCGTACCTTTTACGGAAATTCAAGAAAAAATCAAGAACGACTGTCCTGAGGAGCTTTTCACAATTATTATGCGCAGACTGATGATGCAGATTTCTCAAAGAATTGCCCAAGATACAGACAGCTCTTGCCTAATTACAGGTGAAAGTCTTGGTCAGGTTGCGTCCCAGACAATGCCTGCAATTGTAACAACAGACGAAGCGGCGAATATGGTGGTGTTTAGACCACTTATAGGTATGGATAAGGAAGAGATTATCCAGATTTCCCGAAAGATAGATACATTTGATATTTCTATTGAACCATATGAGGATTGCTGTACTGTATTTACACCAAAGCATCCAAGAACCCGTCCTGTCCTAAAATATGTTAAAGAGGCACAGGAAAGAGCAGGTTTTGACGAAATGATAGAAAGGGCTCTTAATAACCTTAAGATTACAAATATTACCCCTTAATTTTGGGAGAAGCAAAATGAAGATACTGTTACTTCTTAAAGAAGAAATACAAGTGAATATGCGTGCTCCTGTGCTGAATGAAATTCCTAATGTGAGAGAAGATGTTGATGTTACCTATGAGGTGAATCCAAAGTGTCTTAAAAAAGCGGTTAAGGAGCTTTTTGAAAAGGAAGAAAACATTGAGCAAATTATTACCAGAGGATGTTGTTCTACCGAAAGAAAATTCAGATGCGTCTATGCAGATACAATAGATTTTCTTGAAAAAAGGCTGAACAAAAGCAAGGACGGACTTCCAGAAGAACAGGAAATAGAGAAGAAAACCTTTGATATTTCGGAGAAGGACAAGGAACTGCTGGAGAAAAAGGATGTCACCAAGCTTGAGGTGGCGTTTGCAAAATTTAAACCAAAGGTAAAATCCTTTGCATTCGGAATTAAGGCAAGGTGGAAGTACCTTAGGGAAAAAACTATCCATTTAAAGAAAATTCCTGTCTATACAACTCAGTATGGATTTGTTTTCAGCGTTGATTCTGTGGACTTTCTCGCACTTGAAAATACGGAGGATGAAAGCGTAAAATCAGCCTATGAGATTTTGCAGGCGAAAAAATCCTCCTGTGAGCCTTACATAATTAAGGAATACGACAGCAAAAGCAAAAGGTTTATATACGGTTACATACCCTTGCTTACAGACGACAGGCGAGAGGTAGTTCGCAAAACTGTGCGCAATGTTGCAGTTGTTGTATTTGTGGTAGCCGGTGTATATCTGCTGTACAACAGCGTTTATAAATCGGCGGAGAACACAGCAATTCAGTC
Organism: Ruminococcus sp.; assembly: GCA_051880995.1. GTDB lineage: Bacteria > Bacillota > Clostridia > Oscillospirales > Acutalibacteraceae > Ruminococcoides. The sequence continues at coordinate 4,120 of JBJEPA010000035.1, read as the reverse complement.
CGAAATTCAGTCCATATATTATGACGGCGATACCTCAAAGGATGTTGAAGAAGAGGACAAAATCAAAAACTTTAAAAAGCTGAAAAGTATAAACAGCGAAATTGTTGCGTGGATAACTGTACCCCACACCAACATAGATTACCCTGTGTTGTATCACAAAGGGGACACTCTGGACAGTCAGTATTATTTATACAATAATTACGAGAAAAACTACTCAGAGTACGGAAGTATTTTCATTGATTTCCGTTGTCAGCAGGGCGAAAAGAGCAAAAATGTTGTTATGCATGGACATCATATGATGGACGGAAGTATGTTCTCTAACCTATTAAAATACGGAAAAACCTCTATTGATATGGACTTTTATAAAAAGAGTCCTACAATAACCTTTACCACTCCGGGTGAGGGAGAGTCGGTTTACAAGATTATTTCTGTGTTTAAGACAACCGGTGACAAGAATCATCCCGACTACTTTAACTATATGCAGGGAGATTTTTCAAGCGGTGCAGAGTTTATGAACTTTGTTTACAATGTAAGGGCAAGGTCCCTTGTAAACACAGATGTTGATGTTAACGAGAAGGATAAGCTTATTACCCTTTCCACCTGTTCCTATGAGGTACACGATAATTACAGAACAGTTGTTGTAGCCAGAAAAACCCGCACCGGAGAAAGCGAAAAGGTTAATGTGGCAAATGCTGAAAAGAACAAGCATCCATATTTCCCATCAGACTACTACTATCGTTTTGGAGGAACACAACCAAAGCTTACATCCTTTAAAACAGAGTACCAAAAGGGTAACATTGACTGGTATGACGGTAGCGGAAATCTTAAGGGAAGTCAAAGGCTTACCGGCGGTAAATTTGTAGAGGACAGAACCACCACAACTACAACCAAGCCATCTTCAACTAAAGACAGCAAAACCTCCACCACAAAAAAAACAAAGCCAAGTACCAAAAATACATCTACAACAAAGGCGACAAAACCGGCACCAAAGTACTATACTGTTAAGTTTTTGAACGCTAAGGGAAAGGTAATTAAAACCCAAAAGGTTAAGGAGGGCAGTTCCGCAACAGCGCCGTCAGCACCACAAAAGACTGCAACCTACAACTACAAATATGCATTTGCAGGTTGGAACAAGTCCTACAAAAATGTACACAGCAATTTGACTGTAAAGCCCCTTTACAAGTCAATAAAGCGTGTGCATCCAACTGCACCAAAGCCTACTCAACCTAAAACAACGAAGGCATCAACTACTAAGCCTACTCAACCACGTACCACAGTTCCTCAAACAACACAGGAAACTACGGTAGGCGATTCGGATAACAGGGAGGAATGATAAAATGAAATGTGATGTGATTTTTTATCTTGCAAAAAAGACTGCCCTGTGTCAGAAAAAGCTGGGTGAGATGCTGATTTCCCGAGGCTATGAGATAAACACTGTCACAGCGGCAACAACTCCTCAAAGCCTTGGTATGCAGTTAACCGATGATTTGGAATGTGTAAACCTTGTTTTCATAATCGGCGGACTAAGGGATAATGACATAAGGGGAGTTTCAAATGTATTTTCAAAGGCACTTGCCAATTCCTCCACAGATATTATCCCCAAAAGGCTGAAAAATGAGGTCGGTTTGTTTGACGGATATATTTTAAGGAGCGGAAAGCAGACAATCATCTGTGTTCCCGATACTCCTAAGGAGATAGAAAGTGTTCTGAACGAACCTCTCTTAAATTATCTTGACAGGATTTATCAGTAATTAAAGATACGAATAGTATGAAATATAGGATACAAAAAGACCGGCAAGAATCAAACTTGCCGGTTTATTTTATTTCCTGTTCTAAATTATCAAAATCTTTTGTTGAAAAGAACTCCCCTAGTGTAATTTCTAATCCGTCACAAAACTTTTTAATTGTGATGATTGAAATATCTCTTCTCTTTTTATCTAGCATACTGTAAGCTGTTGATGGAGTGACGCCGGACAAATTTGCCAGTTCATTAACCTTGATTCCTCGTTCTTTACACAAATATAAAAATCTTTCTGCTACAACATCTTTGACATTCATAGAACCACCTCAAAAATATTGTAAAATTTTTAACGCAAATGCGTGTACGCACTTGCGTAATAAAATTTAATATGCTATAATTTTATTATAAAATTATTGGAGGTTATTATGAAAACTAAAAAAGTTATTAGCACTATTCTTGCACTCATTATTCTTTTAGGTACAATTACTTATTTCCCATCAGTAGCAAGTGCAAAATCCTATTCTGTCAAGGCGACAAGAATTACATCATTAACACAGACAGATATTACAACATTTAAAATTAACTGGGCAAAGGTTAGCGGTGTAAAGGGTTATGTTCTCTATTACAGTACAAATGGTTCAAAATACAAAAAGCTCACAACTACAAAAAATCGTGTATATTATCACAAAAACCTTAAAAACGGGGTTAAGTATTATTACAAAATGAAAACCTATACAAAAGTAAAAGGGAAAACAAAGTATAGTAAGTTTTCTCCTATTAGAGTAAGGACTTGTGTCAATAATCTTGTTTTGTTGTATAAGCCTTATCGTACAATGAATTATGAACTTTCTACCGGAACAAACAGACTAAACTTATCTGGGAAAACTTATTATAATGGTTTTAAGTTGGGGACTAGAAAGAGTTGGGGGACTAGTCAAGCATATGCTGATTATAATTTGTCAGGTAAATATAGTTATATTAAACTGACCTTTGGTTATTTAGATGATAGTTATAACGAAGCAGAAGATACCTTATATATTATGTCGGATGATGAAGAAATAGCGTCATATAAATTAAAGGCTGGAGATTTAGCTAAAACAGTAAAATTAAATATCAAAAAGGCAAACAAACTCGAATTTTTAGTTGAACCTAAAAACTGTTGTTGGAATGAAAGCAATTTAATGGGATTTGTAAATATAAGCCTATACAAGTAAGAAACTAACAACACTACCGGGTGTACAGTTAGGGGTAAAAAATATGCCTTTCAAAGTGAAAAATGCTTTGAAAGGCTGTTTTTGTGCAAAAAAATAAAGATTTTTGCTTCTTTTGCAAAAATCCCTTGACTTTAGTATAAAACTCCTGTATAATGTTTTGGCATAATATTATGAGGTACTATCGCTTTTACCCGATTTTATGGGTGAATATTACCACAAGTTTTTTTAATTGTCAAGTGGCAATATTTATTGCGAAAGCCTCATTCACAAGTTATTAAGCATAGCAAATATACAGAAGGAGTGAACTAAAGTGGTAGATGTCAAACCAGTTAAGCTTGGCAGAAACGAAAGAATGTCTTTTGGCAAGATTGATGAAGTTATCCCAATGCCTCATCTGCTTGATATTCAAAAGAAGTCTTACCAGTGGTTCCTGAATGAAGGACTAAGGGAAGTTTTTAAAGATGTTTCGGGCATAACCGACTACACAGGCAACCTTGTTCTTGACTTTATGGATTACGAGCTGGATGTTGATAAGCCAAACTATTCAGTTATTGAGTGTAAGGAAAGAGACGCCACATACTCAGCACCACTGAGAGTAACAGCAAGACTGCTCAACAAGGAAACAGGGGAGATTAAGGAATCCAATGTATTTATGGGTAACTTCCCTCTTATGACCGACAGCGGTACATTCGTTATCAACGGTGCAGAACGAGTTATTGTTTCTCAGCTTGTCAGAAGCCCGGGTGTTTACTACAAAATGGAGCATGACAAAACAGGTAAGGAGCTTTACTCCTCCACAGTCATTCCTAACCGTGGTGCTTGGCTTGAATACGAAAACGACATCAACGATGTTTTCTATGTTCGTATTGACAAGAACAGAAAAATCCCTGTAACTGTTTTCATCCGTGCTCTTATTGGTCTTGAGGCTTTGCTCAAGGACAAGGAAGAAAAGGAAATGAACGGCGAAAAGTGGGGCGTTGAGGATGTTGACCTTACTGTAATTGGTAAGGATGCAGAAATCATTGATATCTTTGATTTGGATGACAGAATCAAGGCTACCATCGAAAAGGATACTACCACTAATGCTGAAGAGGGACTTTTGGAGGTTTACAAAAAGTTAAGACCATCCGAGCCTCCAACAGTAGAATCAGCAATGACTAGATCG
>JBJEPA010000034.1:0-2539 GCA_051880995.1 Ruminococcus sp. | reverse complement strand
AAAAAGGTTAAAAACGGTTCATCAATAGGCTACGGTATTGACGGGGACACAAATTGTTATTTCATAAAAACAAGCACATATCAAAAATATTGTGTAGAAACAAAGCTGGTGGGAGAATAAAAAGGTCTAGTGAAATATCGTGGCTGTTGCATTAACAGAATCCAAAAGTAACCGGGTAACCCAAAATGCTTGGGTTCTATTTGTTGCCCCAACATTTATTATAGAGTCTGAAAAAAGCCCGATAAAATCGGGCTTTTAGTGGTGCAGATAACCATATATCATAATTTATATTCCCTTAAAAAATTTAGTGTTTAAGCCATTTTGGAGGGGTTTGTTTTTGTAAAATTAATTTTTGGTGCAGTTTTGGTGCAACGTAGGATTCTAAAGTAGTTAATGTTTAGTAAAACACTCATAGGTGCTTTTATTTCTGAAAATAACTTTAAAATAGGTGCAAGTTATGAGAAATTTAATACATATTCATAGTCATTTACATGTGTTAAGTAGATAGCAAACTCAAACACCCGAATTTCAAAGTACGGGTGCTTTTAATGAAAATAAACCCGAAAAACTTAGTAATATGTATTGACCCACCCAAATATTTGTGTCATATCAGAATTTGATAGTACGCAGATATTGTTTAACCCGGATATGGAAAAATTCCTGAATATATGATACAATTTAATAAATATAATATTTGCAATAAAATGGATACTTCTTATTATCAGTGAGAAGAGAGGCGAGATATATGACAAAACCACAAAAAAGAAATTATACGATGGGAATAACTGTTGTGTTGTTGATTATTTGTGCTGTCATTTTTCGCATTTTAGGGAATCTTGGTATTTACTCCATAACATTTGGAATGTTGCGCACTTTCATCTATATCGGTCTGTATATCGGATGGGGGATTTCTGTCAGTAAGCGGATTGTTCAGGCACAGGTGCGCCGTTATCTGGTAGCCGTATCTTCCCTGATTGTTTTCTGGTTTACGGTAAGGTCAATGAAGTATTTTTTCGTAACCGACCTCAATATTTCCCGCCATTTATGGTATTGGTACTATTTTCCCATGCTTTTCATTCCCCTTGTTTCCGTATTCGTTTCCCTGTCACTTGGTAAGCCGGAAAACTACCGCCTACCAAAATGGACATCCCTTTTGTATATCCCTACTGTTCTCTTTCTTCTTTTGGTGGTGACAAACGATTTTCATCAGCTTGTTTTTGCTTTTCCCCAAGGAGAAGTGTGGACAGACAGGAATAATGATTATGTTATGGGATACTATTTTGTATTAGTATGGGAAATTATCTGTGCTTTGGCGTCATTTACTGTTATGGTAATAAAATGCCGACTATCTCAAAGGAAAAAATATCTGCCACTGATTTTGCTGTGTATATGCATTGTATATGCTTTAATTTATGTAAGCGGTGCACAGTGGATGCGAATTATAGGCGGAGATATTACTGCGGTGCAGTGCCTTATGTTTACAGCCATACTTGAAAGCTGTATCCAATGCGGTCTGATACAGACGAATACAGGGTATGACGCACTGTTTGAGGCAGGAACATTCAAAGCACAGATTACCGATAACGACTATCATACCCGATATACTTCCGCCAATTCACCAAAGCTGTCGGAGAGTGTTATGCGCTCATCAGTAAATACAGCTGTCAGCCTTGATAAAAATACCGTACTAAAAAGCAATCCAATCAAAGGCGGTCGTGTTTTTTGGCTGGAGGATATTTCGGATATATCCGCCTTGCTTAAAGAACTTGAAGAAAACAAAGAGGTGATTGCAGAAAGCAACCTTATTGAGCAGGAAAACTATCGCACAAAGCTTAAGATAAATACCCTCCGGGAAAAGAACCGACTGTATGACCTTTTGCAGGATCAGACGGCACATCAGATAGATTTGCTTGACAGTCTTTTCACTCAGTACAATACAGAAACAGATTTGGAAAAAAGATGCTTTCTCCTTGGAAAAATCACTGTGATAGGTGCTTACATAAAACGCAGGGGCAACCTAATGTTTATCGGCGAAAAATCAGCAACCACCGATACGGCGGAGCTGTCGCTGTGCCTTGAAGAGTCCTTTGCAAATCTTGAGCTTATGGGTGTTGAGTGCGCTATTGATATTCCCGGTAACAATAAAATTGATACAACGGATGCCATTCGTGTGTATGACTTTTTTGAATCAGTGACGGAAACCGCCATAGATGATATGAGTTCAGTCTGGCTGAAAGCCCGAAGTGTTAAGGATTTTGTCATCTTTCATCTGGAAGTGGAGTGCAAAAGTTCCCTTGATGAATTTTCACGACTTGTAGATAGCAGTTATTTTGAGGAGGGCATATGGAGCTTTACCCTAGAGGTCAAGAAGGCAGGTGAACAGTTGTGACTACCTTTTATCAGACATCGTCAGCAGAGCAGTCCTTGTTTATGATTTGTCTTTTCTTATTGCTAATCGTTACCTTGTTTTATTTAATTGTTTCTCATTACAGATTTCAAAGCAGATGTAACAGATATATGAATGTGGGTATTTTCCTGA
>JBJEPA010000033.1:0-2554 GCA_051880995.1 Ruminococcus sp. | reverse complement strand
TTTTGTCACCGCTGTGAAATAAGTTTGATACACGGTAGTTTTCTTGGAAATATTTTAAATTTTCCTTTTCTGTTCCCACTTCAAAAACCTTGTTTTCTATTTCTTTTGTAAGGCTGTTGCAGGTGTTGTGGGATATGAGTTTCCCATCTTTCAGCAGGATGATTTCCTTTGCTATGAACTCAATGTCGGACACAACATGGGTGGAAATCAGGACTATTTTGTCCTCGGCTATTTCGCTTATAAAATTCCTTATTCGTATTCTTTCCTTTGGGTCAAGCCCTGCTGTGGGTTCGTCAAGGAGTAACACCTTTGGGTTACCAAGCAAAGCCTGAGCCAGTAAAACCCTCTGTTTCATTCCGCCGGAAAACTCACCTATTTTTTTGTGGGCAACATTATCAAGATTAACCACCTTTAGCAAACGGTCAGTTTCTACTTTTGCCTGTTTTCTTGATAAGCCTTTCAGATTTGCCATATAAAGCAGGAATGCTTTGGCTGAAAATTTATCGTAAAAGCCCTGTTGCTGTGGCATATATCCCAGTTCTTTCCTAAAGGTTTTCCCTAACTTTAATATATCTGTTCCGTCAAAAAGGATTTCACCGGAGGTTCTTCTTACATTGTCTGTAATAAGGTTCATAAGTGTAGTTTTTCCTGCGCCGTTTGCACCTAAAAGACCATAAACCCCTTCATTGAGCTTTATATTAATATTACTTAGTGCCTGATATTTGCCGTAACACTTGCTGAGATTTTTAATTTCAAGCTCCATTTTCACACCACCTTTTATTTGAAAGCACTAATCCTGTTATACCCAAAAGCATCACTAAGGCTATGGGAATAACAAAGACAAAGCTTGTGCTTTCCCCTAACAATTTTGAAACAGAAACAAGGATTGACAAGGACAAATATTTGAATATATCAATACCCAAAATATACAAAAGTGACGGTACAACCAACACAAGTGTTGATACTGCAATACAAACTTCATATCTTGTAACCGTTGAAATAAAACAAATAATATACGCTACACATAAAATCATAACAAGCTTTATTAAATACACCGAAATTAAATAGGTCATTATAGAAACCTGAAATGGTAATTCCTTGAAAAACATCAGACTTTTAACGGGTGCGGTAAGATTTTCGAGATTATAGTTGACCAACACTCCGTAAAAATCAGTTGCACCTGTAACAAGCCAGATAAACACTGCAACAATTGACGCCACTGCTGTCTTTTTTCTGAATATATAATTCCGCCCTCTATATGTAGCTTTCATAGTATAATAAACATTGGATTTTTTCTCATAGGCAAATACACCGCTTAACAAAATGATTAACACGAAAATTGATATGATTGCATTTTTCGTTTGTTGAGCGTAGCCCTCTTTCCCCAATAGTTCGCTATATCCCTGTGGATTCACAATCCATACATCATTTTCCTTTACATAGGATAACCTTTCCTCTAAAATTTCAAGAGCCTCTCTTTTGCTGTCATAAGCTAAGGATTTCATTTCCTTGCTTTGGTATTCTTCACCTGTGATTTTGTCATTTCTATAGTCACTTACAGCCTTTGCATATTCTTTATCAACCGCCTCTATTTCTGTTGCCAGTTTTTTTACATAGACTTCGGCATTATTAATATCATTACCGCTGTACTTCTCATAAAAGCTATTTACTACACTGTCAGTGGCACTGTAATATATTTTATCGGTATTAACAGAGTTAAAAAGGATAAACAAAAAAACAACAGCCACTATAAAGCCTTTTTGGATAACAAGAATTTTATACCACTCATAACCAATAACAGTGAGCCTTTCTATCATCAGCCAATAAATATTTTTAATCCTTGCAACAAGACTTGATATTATAAATTCAATCTTTGCAGGGGTTTTGTTTGGTCTTTTTAATGTTGAGGAAATCACCGCTAATGATGAGAAAACAATAATACAAATTATAGCTCCTGTAATAAGCAGACTTAACATATTTAGTGTAAATCCAAGGGTTTCAAGGTTTCTATATTTTATAATTGCACTTGAAGGATTTATAAAGGTGAATATGTTAATACACTTAAATAATGAAAAATAGTTTTGATAAGGCAGGTAGTTATATATCAAAAACTCCCCTGCGAAAACTATTCCGGTTATGCCAAAGGCAAATGTTATATTCTGTATAAAAGAAAAAATCAACCAAAGTATAAAGGCAAGTGCCATCTGCATTAATACGGTTACACCAATATAAAAGACGATAAATTGTAGCTCTGACATTGGAAAAACAAAGTTTTTAAACATTGCTATAGACTGGACATTCCTTGATAAATCCGCAGTTCCGCCATAAATAGCAAATGCTGTGGTAAACATACATATGTACATAACAGCAGTTGCTAAAGCGGTTATAATTGAAAGAATACCTGCTCTTTTTAAGGCAAGGCGCAGTCTTCCCTTTGGGTTAGAATATATCAGAGTCCACAAGCCTTGCTTTCTTTCTTCCAAAAAGATTAAAACTAAGAACAGACTGAAAACTATCAGCAAATAATTAGGCAGTTCAGAATTTACAACTGAAA
>JBJEPA010000032.1:0-11345 GCA_051880995.1 Ruminococcus sp. | reverse complement strand
GTTGAAAGAAAACTTCGTTTATTCAGTTTTGTTTTCGTCGCCATTGTTTTCTTCATTTTTGACGGCCTCCTTAAATTCTTTAACAACATTGTCCTGCACCTTTCGCTTGGCTAATCTATACAAGGTAATAATTTCATTACTAAAGGCAAGCAAAATAAGAAGTATTACTGCCACAAGCCCATATGGTGTCATAAAGAAGTTGTACAGTGTTCCTACAATGGGGATCTTAAACTGCATCTTCCCAAGCACCTGGAACTCCTCAACAGCAGGGTCTTCACTTGCATTTGCTATTCCCTTGGTGGTAAAAACACGACCATAGCCTGTTTCTTTTATATCAACAATCTTGTGAGTGATAATCTTTCCCTGATAATCTCCCTCTCTACCATTATATGATATAATATCACCAATTTCAAGAGTTTCGGGCATAATTTTTTTAGATAATATAACATCGCCCACAGAAAGCTCCGGTTCCATACTGCCAGAACTGACACGATATACCGAATAACCAAAAATTCCGGTATTTGTTCCACTTACTCTCTGCACAAAAAGGAAGATTACAAATACGACCATAATGCCTAAAAAGACAAAGCTTAAAGCACTTAATATCTTTCTTATTCTTTCCAAAGCAATCTTCCTTTAATTAATTTGCAAACAAATACAGATTTCCAAGGGTAATCGAACCAGATGTACCGGTATAGCTACCGTCAAGATAAACATACCACTCAACATATGCTGTTCCGTCGGTTGTTCCTAATTTCGCTGGTACACTCACATTCCTAACTAGCTCAACATCACTTCCGGAATCATAGCTCTTGAGAGTATTCATCGGTTTCGTTACACCAAAATTGATATAGCCATTTAATGATGAATATTGGGAATTTCTCAGCAATAATGTTGCTTTACATCTTGTGTCGCCGGAATTTGAAATTTTGGTTTTGTAATATACCTTAGCACCCGGCTCCAAATTATCTATTCTGTGACTATCTACACTCGTTGCTGTTGAAGAGTAGGTAATTTCTCCATTAGCATCTTCACTGCCCAAGAATGTTTCCATATTAAGATTAGCGCTACTGTTAACATCAACTTCATCACTATATGACATCCTGTCACCGGGAGAATCAGTTGCTCTGCTCTCTCGGTTAAACCAAGAGTAGGTGAAAACTACCATACAAACAAGGCAGAGCAATGCCACCAAACACCTGTAAACTATTGACTTTCTATTCAACGACATCACCCACCTTTCTTGTTAATTAATTATTTGTTTTCTTTGTTGCAGTAATTTTACTCTTATCTCCATCGACAAATGCAAGAGTATATTCAGAATCAGTATTTCCAAGGGAAACGAAACTCTCTGTAATATTCCAAGCAGTTGTAGCATCTATGTCATCTGTGGTTGTATCTGTAAAGGTTGTAGCCTTTTTAGCCATTCTACAGAATCTGACATAATCATATCCGTCAGGAACAACACACTCATAACTGCTGTCGCTTATCTTGTTAAATCGTACCCAAGTGTAGTTTGTGCCGGAAGAACTTGTTGCAAATTTTGCGGCAAACCAAGGTGAGTCACTCTTGACACTAGAGGTGTCTATCCTTAGTGTCTTACTTCCCCACTTACCCTGTCCTGTATAGGTTGCGATTTTAGGGGTAATGGTGATTGTAACATCCCCATTACCTACAACATAAGTTGCATTACTTGCGTTAGGAGTAAATGTACCAACACCTGTTGGAGAAATCACCCAACAGTCATTTGTCATCTTATAATCCTCATCAAAGGTGGTTGCCAAAGAAAGGCTTGCACCCTCCATTACATAAACAGCTCCGCCATTTTCCACTGATTCATCATCAACGGTAAAAGTATTCAAATTCTCGTAATTAAACTTTACCTCATAAAGCTGTGCAAAAATAGCATATATCTTTATGTCACTACAAACATTATATAACTTAATGCTGCCATCAGTTACTGTAACACTATAGTCATCATAACTACCTGTTGCATACTTGTCACCGGTAGCTGATGAGGTGTCATAATAACCTAAGAAAACATACTTTTGGCTATTCTCTACACTTGCAGTAAAGGTTGCACCGGTTGAATCATTGTACAATACAGTTTTTGTCTGTGTTGTCTTTACAACTGAACCGCCGTCAACGGTTATTCCCACACCGGATGTCAGCTTTGTGCCTTTGCTGTCGTAACACTCTACTGTTACTTTCGGACTTACTTTTAGTGTACATGTAATCTTTGCAACATCAGCAGTTATGTTTGTTGATTTACCAGTCACCACTCCTGCAACAGGAGGTGTAGGTGTTTTTGTTGTAACACCTGTCATTGTTTCTACATAATATCCGTCATTTGGTGTGACCTTGTAGGAAATATCAGAACCGTAATATACGGAATATGTTCCGGCTGTGGTTGCTGTTGCAGAAACACCATTATCATTTGTGTAAGTAAACTCTACTGTACAGTTTGCTGGAACTTCAATAGTTACTGTAGGGTTTTTCTCTAGAACATAGCTTACAGTTAAGTCGGTCTTAATCTGAGAAGCTGTTGCTGTGACATTTCCTGCAACAGGCAATGTGCTTTCTGTTGTCAGTCCTGTGATACTTACCAAATGATATCCCGGATTAGGGGAAATTACAAGAGAGATGTCGCTCTTATACTTTACTACATAATCACCGGGAGCAGTTACGGTTTGTTCAGTATCATTTGCATCAATATATGTAAAGCTTACTGTACTGTTTGGAATATTAGAAATAGTAACAGTCGGATTTTCTTTTGGCACTTCTTCAAAGGTTGCCTGAATATCATATTCAGTTGCACTTAGAGTGCCTAAGTTATATGTACCGCCTGTTTCTAAATTTTCAAAAACAGATTTTTTCTCTTCACCGTTAACTGTAAAGGACTTTATTCTGTAATCTGTTTCCGGTGTTACAGCAACAGATATACCTGTGGTGGCGGAATCAAAATACTTTGTTTCACCGTTCTTTACAGTTATTTTCGTTGTAGTATCAGCCAATGTTTTTGAAGCTACAACTGTACCGTTAGCACCATGAGTTACTGAAACAGGAACGGGTGTATAATCTACAGTTGACCATGTACCATTCAGTGTGTCATTACCAGATGCCAAAGTCAGCAAATTATTTGTAGTATAAGCGGAGTATCCATAAGATGTAGAATTCCAGTATTTGACTTCGCCATTTTCAATATTGTTTCTTGCAAAAGTAATTTTTGTTGTATTTTCAGGCACCTCTGCAAATAATAAATTACTCTTACTTACATCTGTGTTATACGAACTGGAATCGGTGAACAATTCATTCATTTTTATGTAGGTAGTTCCACCGTCAAAGGAAACAACACCTACACAACTACCGTTGTAGAACCAATCCTTGCCGGATACTTCTAAGAAAACATACTTATGCTTGAAGGCATTTAGCTCCCACTTTGCATAGAAAGTTTTATCACCAGTTGCTGTTTTGGAGATTGATGTCACTGCATCACCAGTCAATCCCTCGTTGTCGTACCAACCCTTGAATGTATAGCCGTCTTTGGTAACATCAGTTGGCAATGTTGCACCAACACCATAGGTGTATTTAGTTGCATAAGTTCCATTAATTGTACCATCACTCAGGACATATGTGATATTATATTCTTTTGCTGTCCAATGGGCATACAAGGTGGTATTACTTGTTATTTTGACAGTATCTGTTGATTCAACTTGGGTGCCACTGGTTGCTGAAGTGTACCAACCTGCAAAGTCATATCCTGTCTTGGTACCGGCATCAGGAAGAGTTCCGTATGTGCTGTTGTAAGTAACCTTTTTGGTTGTGGTTGCAGCCGAACCACCATTTGAATTAAATGTTACGGTATATTCATTTGCTGTCCACTTTGCATACAAATCTGTAGTATCTGTGATAGTCAAAGGGAAAGTAACCTTAGTACCTGTAGCAAAGGTTGAAGTTGTGTACCAACCCTCAAGGGTATAGCCTGTTACACTTGTGCTTGTAGGTTCAGCGAAATCGGTGTTCTCTTCAACTTGTGAAGTATAGTCAGTTCCGCCTTTACCGTTGTAATGAACATTTACATCGTACTTTGTTACTGATGATTTTGTGAATGTGTCAGTATCCTTAAGTACTGTAATATTGCCGTCTGTTAAGCAAGTGTACAGTGTATATTCACCATCTGCAACAGATGCAAGGTAGGAATTTGCACCACTCTGAGTTGTGGCTATTTTAGAATAAGTTGTACCTGATTTTAAATAATATACAAGGCTATAAGTTGTACCAATACCTGATGAACCACTTGTAAAAGAAGTGCTTACTGTAGCATCAGTAACTGTTGTAGTGGCAGAACCAGAAGCTGAACTTACATAAACATTGTTACTGCTTCCACCAAGTGAGCTGTTATTATTCAATATGTAGAAGTAACCGGCTTCAGTAGTACTTGACATCTGCACGCCACTCCAACCGCTACTATTACTCAAGTAGTATTGGGCGACAGGAACATATGTATATCCATAATAACATTTTATACTATTAATTGATACCTGACTACTACTATCTGAACTACTTATAGTTGCCACAGTGCTACTTGTGCTACTATTTGACCTAATGTAATAATTCTTTTGACCCCAGTTATTTTCTTCACCAGCATATATCATTATTTTCTCGCCCTTAAGGACGCTGATTATATCATCTGATACATCTCCCGAACTTGTGGAAGTCCACTTTGCGTAGAATGTAACATTGCTTGTGACAGTGTAAGGAAAAGTTGCCTCAGTAGTAAGTCCCTCATTAGTGAACCAACCGTCAAACGTGTAACCTTCTGCTGTTGGTTCTGTAGGAGCATTTACCTGAGTATTTGCATCTACAGTTTCAGAAGTATTAGTACCATGACCGTTATAATTGAATGTAACAGTATATGTTGTGGCGTAGTTTGACCAACTTGTAGTATTCAAATCGTAACAGTTCATTCCACTTGTGATCGCTACATCGTTTGAGGTGATTTTAGTGTTTTGGTCACTCTTAAATAGTACATAATTATAATCATATGTTGTACTGCCGGTGAGAGTATATGAATAATAATACTTTCCGTCAATAGAACCCAGGTTTGTCATTTGAGGAGAAGAACCCCATGCTGTATATGCTGTATCATTGTTACTGGAATCTCTATACCATAAATGAACATAGACAGCAGAGTAGTTATTTGTACAGCGGAAATAAATTGTATCTCCAACCTTTATACCTGTTGAAACCACATCAACATTGGCACCGCTTGCAATTAAATCCTTTGTCTTTGCGGGGGTGGTGTTTGTTGTGGTGTTTATGTCTTGAAGGAGTAATGTTGTATCAGTAATGGTTAGATTACTGCCAAGGTCTTTTGCACTTGCCGAGAAATTGGCACAGCACAGCATAGCTAATGCCAAAACAAGAGCAGTAGCTGTACTGATATACCTTATGCAATTTTCAGCAAATGACTTTTTCATAATAACCTCGAAAAATTAATCTTTAGTATAGGAATTAGCTGTGTAGTAAATATCCTTATTCACCTTACCGTCGCCATTCCAAGTGTATTTGATAGAATCTGTTTCATTTTTAGCAGGACGGCTTAAGGTAAACACAACCTTGTCGATTTTATCTGTATATTTTAGTTGATTTTCTGCAACAAATCTATATTCAGCAGTTGAATCAGTTACAACATCTCCGCTGGAAATTGATGTATCACCGGAAAAAGCCTCATAGGCTATTGTTGTACCGGTTTTGGTTGTAACCTGGTCAACAGTACCGTCATAGAAATAAACATTATATTCATTTACCCAAGAACCTAAGCTGTAATCAGCTGTTCCACCCTCGGTATCAAGGATATAGTATGTTGTCTGAGTTTCTTTATCAGTTCTTCCGTCAGTTGCATTCCACTTAGCTACAAGTTCAGAATCATCATTGTAATACTGAACATAAAACTCTGAATATGCCTTATCTATATTCACATACCACTTTGATTCTGTTGATTTATAAGCGGCACGGTAATAATTTGTACCGTCTGTGCTTACTTTCATATGTGAGTCAAGTTCACCATTTGTGCCGGTTGTAAGGGATGTTCCTACTATGCAATCCTTAATATCAATGGCTTCGGTTTCAATAGGTGTGGTACTCCAAACTCCATATCCGTTTGATGTATCGTAATCGAATATATTATAGTAGAAGTTATCTCCTCTGCCGGTTGCTTTCCAAGTGTAGGAGGTCGAGCTATCAACAACATATTTGAATGTAAGGCTATCCTGTGAACCGGTTATGTTGGCTGTCCAGTACTTAATTTCGTCTTCAGTAGTTGGAGTCATTTCGGTATCTGTTTCACCGTTAACTAAATAGAATTTACCGGTTGTACTGTTAGCAAACATACCGTTTGCTGTTTTATCAACCAATTTAACAGTTGTAGCCTTGTTCCAAGGTGTGGTGAGCATCAGATTCATATTTAGAGTTTTGGTTGTTGCGTTGTTATACTCCTCGCCTAAATTATCGTCTGTACCCTCAAGCCATATTGTTATTCTGACTTTTGTTTTTGCTCCTGCTTCAAGGGCGAAAAGCGAATTTTTTCCAAATTCATAATCTGAAAACTTTTTAATTGTAGGAGCATCTTCCGATGTATTACCGTTTATATCGGATATTCCTGTATTTGTTCCCCCACTTTTGGAAAAAATCATAGGAGTATCATTGTTAACCTGAATTGCAACTCTGACAGATTCCAGTTCGACACCATCATCACCGAACTTAAAGCTTGGCTTGGGATGATTAGTTAAATCCTCTACTCTATTTGAATTATAGCCATCATCAAAGTAGATACTTGTGGCTGTATCAGAGGTTACATCAAAGTCAAAAGTTAAGTAGCTGACATTTCTTCCTGATGGGCTACTGTTTGCATATGTAGTACCATTTTTCATAAAGAAGTTTATTCCATCGGCGGAAGAAACAGGGCTAAGCATCATATCACTTGCTTTGTCAACATAATCATTGAGGGAAATAGCAGAATCCTCACCCTTTTTAAGTGTAACCTGATGATAGTATTCGGTATTCCCTCCGGGAACACGCTGGATTGTACCGTCCATATTAACATCAAGAGTGGTCGCCTGTTCAACCCAGCTGTATGTGGCAAATCCGCCCACAGCTACAATAAGGATAAGTGCCACAACTGTAAGTAAAATATTAAAATTTCTGCCTCTTTTAGTAGAAGCTGATTTTCCCTTTTTCATTGTGACACCTCCTTTTATACTCTAATAATGATAAATATTATTTTCCATAACCGTATGCCGTTTCATCAGCATTTGGTAATACTGTCATCTTCCAAGGTGTAGATAGGTAGAACATCTGCTTATCGTGGTCATCATTACAACCCGTACCTGTGAGATAACCACCAATCTTATAACTATTGTTACTAGATGCCGTTACATCTACATTTGCCTGGTTATAATGATACACTACTCCTGAGGTAGAAGAAGTACCCTTTCCCCAAGCCATTTCGGATGTTTTTGTTCCAACCGCAAATCTTGCAAATCTTACCTGAGGATTGCTGTCTTTCACTATGGCGGCATGATATGTAAATTCATTGGTATCCTTGCCATAGTCGATATCGTACATTCTCTGGAATGCTCCGCCTGCACCGCTAGGATGGCAATAAGCACCGATAGTTTCGGCCGAATCCTTATGGTAGAAGTAAATAGGTGAAGTACCTCTGTAAGAAGAAGTTTTACCTGTTAAGGCAAAGAACTTTGAAGTTGAACTATAATCTTTATTTGTCCAACTATTATCGCTAATCAACTTATATGTACTTGTTGCGGTTTCTGTTGCACACCTATAAAAATTAATTTTGCTGTTAACCATATTTTCAGGTAGTGTAATACGCCAAAAACGGTTATACTCGTAACTCATCTTATACCTTAACTCAACAGTTTCATTATAGCTTGTTGTGTACTCATAACCAATGTAGGTTGAGCCATTGTCTGAACCTACCCAGCCTGTGTCAGTTGCATCAAAGGTGTAAACAAATGTCATACCTGAATTGTGATTTAATTCTTCGTTTTCATCCCATATACCGGCAGAACATTCCTTAATGCCCTCTGTTTCAGGCTCATATTGTCCGAATATCTTATATGTTCGTGTAATACCAACTTCTTTTTCAGCATCAGTTCCATTATTAATTAAATCTTCGGCACCCGGTATAGTCAATTTATACGCTCCGTAACCCCATGTATTCCAATTTCCGTTTTCCGGATCATCAGGATTGTACCTCTGAATATAGATATTTGTTACTTCCTGAGGGATAAGTGCTGTCCAGGTATATGTTGCACTGTCATAGGTCATTTGATAGCTTGGATTCTCAAATGGTTTCTTTAATGAATCGTAGCTGTCAGCATCAAAAATAAACAGATAACAATTATCATCATCAACCCAAGTTTCCTGAGTTAAGTCCATTACACGAATTGTGTTAACATAATCCTGTGTTGTCTTAAGGTTTATGTTTGCAGAAATGTCAGTACCTGATATTTTATCAGGAAAATCTCCGCTTGCACCTTCAAGCCAAAGAGTAATAGTAACAAATTTTTTCTTGTTTGCATCAATGGTAAACAAAGAGTTTGCTTCTCCTGAATAGGAATATGTTGCAAATGCCTCGGCTTTTTGTGAAGATAAATCTTTATACTCACCGGAACTCTTGATAGAGCTGACAGCGTCAGTATATACAGGATAACCAACTGATGCAGATGAAGAAAAAACCCTTGGAGCATTACCGTCATGAGTATCAATGGACATTCTAACATACTCAGCACCTGTGCCGGTTATTTTAGAAGTACTTGAAAGATAAACATCTGTGTCTTCACCGGACGGTGAAGAAATATAGAAGGAAAAGGCAACATATCTCATATTAGACGGTGGGGTGGTACCCTTTTTACCGTCATAAACATCAGCAGGATTGGCTTCTCTGAAGCGGAGCTCATCAGTTGTGGTTTTGCCGTCATCATTTCCATAATTGCTATCATCGGGAACATATACATTCCTTCCGTCAACAGAGGAAACTTCTCTTAGAACAAAATCCTTGATTTCAATTTTACCGTTAGTAACATTATCGCCGGAGATATCAAGGTCGGGGGTAACATCAAAAGAAAGATTGTTGCTTGAATCCACTTCACCCTCATTACCGGCTTCAACCCAAGAGTAGGTTGCTACTACAAGGAGGCTGATTATGAGAATTAAAGATACCACAGACATAATTATGCCTGTTTTTTTATTATTAAAGATAGAACTTTGTGAATCTTTCATAATTGCCTCCTTTCGTAAATTATCAAACTAATTATGAAGTTGAATTTTCAATTCCAACAAAACGCAATGTTACGCCAAACTTGCCACCGCCAAAAGCTTGCCTTGCTTCGGCATCACAGCCCTCTACCCATATTACAACATTGATTGAGCCTTTGTAATACTCTCCTGAGCCTTTTGTAAGTGTCACCAACTCGCTCTTTGAATTACCGCTACTGGTTGTTGATAAATTTGTGCTACCGGCAATCGCATTCGATACAGTAGAACTAACACCTGTTTTAGTAAAATAATAATGTGTAGCTGAATTTGGATAAGCCTGACCTGAATTTGTAATATTATATTTGGTGTCAAGATCGCTTGATGATGTACCACCGTGGATGGTTTTGGCTACACTGGCACCATCTATTTTTGTTTCATAGAAAATATTAGGACGAGGTATCCAAAGGCACTGTACAGAAGTTTTATCTGAATCCAAAAATGCGAATCTTGATGCACCTACAACACAGTCCTTGGAAACTGATACTTCGCCTGTACCACTTGTTACCCCTTTAACTGTACTTTTGTTTCCCACTTCTTCGGAAGTGCCAACTAACTTTTTATTATTTACTTCGGCTGCACCCAAAACTTGAGAACCATCTCCAAGATAAACCGTCATAGGCTTAGTAGAACGGAAATATATTTTTTTAATCTTATAATCTGAACTCTGACCTTCTGTGTCATCTCCGGAAATATTTGTATTCCATTTACTTGTATCAGAAGTAGGCACAGAGATTGTTGAATTATCTTCAGAATCTGTGATTGTGGGACGACTAAATGTACTTGGCAATCCATCGCCGGTAATATCCTGAGCTAAGGAGCCACTATTAAAGCTAAATGTCTGTGAAAATGCATATTCTTTATCATCAAGGCTTACCTCAAGGTCGGATGAGCCCTGAAAAGCAATCTCGTTAACCTTTACATCATCAACAGTATTTCTGCTGAACCATGCGTAGGTTGCAACAACAATCAGCACAACCATAAGCAATGCATTAACCCCAAGGAGGATTCGTTTTTTGTTCTCTTTTGATATGAACTGTTCTTGATTTTTAGTGTTCATAATAATTCCTCCTTAACTAATATTTGATGCAGAAAACTGCAAATTCACTTTGATTTTTCCTTCTTGCATAGGCTTTTGAGCCTCTCGGTCATAGCCCTCTGCATAAATTCGGACTTTCAACTTACCTGTATAGTATGTATTACCGCCCATTTCTTCTGTTTTCTCTAATTTCACAAGGTTTTGACAATCTCCTGGTGATGTAACGTACTTCTTATTATTCGAACTATTATCCAAAGTATCCTTTGTTTCACCGTCGAAGTAGTAATATTTATCTTCCGGAGTACCATTTTCATCAAAGGAAAAATTTGTATAATCAGTTTGGGTTTTTTGATAAATCATATAACCGGTTCCATAGGAAGCCGACAAAACAAATTTCTCAGTAGTGCTATCGTAAATAACATACTTAATGCTTTGGTTACCGTCACTATCTGTTGAAATGTACGCAAGAAGTTTTTCGCATATCTCGTTATTTTCTTCGTCTTGAGTTTTTGTTTCTGAAAAAACAATATGAAAATAACCGGCACTGTCTATGTTTGAAACGGTAGTTAATGCACCGTTACTATCAACTGCAAGATACATTGAAGCATTCTTAAATTTGAATTTATACTTATTGTCAGTTTCATGAACTGAAGCTACAACTAAATCACATTCAGAATCAGTACCTGCGGGATTAAATGTTGTTTTTGCAAGAGTATTACTCATACCATTGGTATCGTCTTTGGTAACAACAATTTCCTCACCCTCTTGTAGTTTTCCGGTACCCTCAGGTTTACTAATTGAAATTTGATAATTATCAGGTTCAAAAAGTGATACTACATTGTTTTTTGTATCTAATACAATTCTAACGAGTTCACTAGTTTCATCAGTACTTGTTAGGTCTTTGTCCTTATAATCTAAGTGGTGAAACACATATGTACCTGTCGAATCAGACAAATTATACGTACCACTA
>JBJEPA010000031.1:0-2557 GCA_051880995.1 Ruminococcus sp. | reverse complement strand
GTAAATATGAAAGGAATAGTATTAAAAGTTAAATCCCCAAAGAGTTTTTATAGCAGAAAAAAGGATATTGCCTACTTTTTCAAAAGGTACGGCCTGTTCACAATGTTTTTGCTTTCAATTCTCATCGGCTTTGCTGTGGGAATTTACGCAGGAACTCACAACGGCGAGGATTTCCGAAAGTCCTTTGACTTTTTGTTCCCAACGGACTTTGACGGCAGAAAACAGCTGGACTTCATCGGACTTTTCAGCAGTAATTTTGCGCCTATGTTTCTGTTTTTTATCACCGTATTTTTCCTTGCATTCTGCCCCTGGGGCAATGCAGTAACCCCCATTGTAACAGCTTTCAGAGGTTTTGGTGCAGGACTCACTCTTACACAGCTTTGTTATATGAGTGGGGGCAAGGGCTTTGCATTCTTTATGTTGGCTGTTGTTCCGGGATTTTTTATTCTGTCTGCTGCATTCTCCTTTCAGGGCGAGCAAACATTCTCTTTTTCTTCTCAGGTCTTTAAGGTGATAATTAAAAGGCAAAATATAGCTCTGGATATAAAAGGCTTTGTTATGCGTTCCGGCACATATCTGTTTTTGGCTATGCTTTCAGCATTAGTAGATACTGTACTGTTCTTCGCCTTGTATCCCGGCTTTAATATATAATATTTTGTACCAACCCATTTTTGGTATAGGTACTATTCAGATAAGGAATTTATATGGCAACGGAAAGAAAAAAATTTACATTTGAGAATTTAGTTTCAATTTATTTTAGAAAATTTCATAAAATTATACTTACAAATCTCCTTTTTACTGTCCCTACAACGGCGGTGGGATGTATTTTGCATTTTCTCACAAAATCTCTGGGTCAGATTCCATCTTTGGTAATTACAATGCTTACTGTGGTAATTTGTTACCCCCTCTATGCCGGTGTAACCCTTGTCACCAGAAATTTAGGCAGGGGCGAGGACGTTAAGGTGTTGGAGTGTTTCCTTAATGGTGTTGCAGACAACTACAAAAAGTTCTTAGTCCACAGCATAATCCTATACTTCATTTTAACAATAGGCATATTCTCCTTTACTTTCTACAGTCGTATGGCTGTGGCTTTGGGGGGGATTATGTATGTTCTGCTTGTTACAATGATTCTCATAGCCGTTTGGCTTCTGTTTATGTTTTATTATGTTCCTTTAATGACTGTCACCTTTGATTTGTCACTAAAAAACATTTACAAGAATAGTGCATTGATGGCTCTTGGCGAATTAAAGGTGAACTTTGTAACACTGTTTTCTTCCCTTATTCTTACAGCAGTCTGTGCCACACCTCTTATTTTTACTGTAGGAAATGCAGTTGCGGTTATCGTAATAACTGCAATAATGCTAATTGGAATTTATCCCGGTTCATATTCCTTGGTAACCTCCTTTTTTATTCAGGATACAATGATGTTGATGGTTACAGGCAGGGGACAAGAGGTTCACGATATTAAGAGTACAGAGGAAAAACTTGCAAAACTTCGCAACGAAACAAAGGACGACCTTGCAGATATTGATATAGAAAAGGTAAAGAACAGCCGTGACGAATACATATTCCATAACGGTAAAATGATAAAAAGGGATACAATATTGGAAATGATAAAAGAAAAGGAGAATGAAAATGAGTGACAACAGAAAACCACCTTATGACGACGACAAAACCAGAATTTTCAATTTAAATGATGACGAAAAAACAAAGTCATTTAGAATTGATGACAGGGGACTTAATGACGATGAAAGAGATTTTTTCAGCGACGACCCTGTTGAAGACCTCAACACCTTTGCAACTAAAAAAATTGACTTAGGCGATAAGTCGAGCTATAATGACGATTTCAATTTGGATTTACCTACCGATAAAGAAGGCGTTTCAGTATATAACGACAATTTTGACAATTTTTCTGAAGAACCCTATGAAAGATCAGACAGACCCAACAGAGAAAGAAAGCCTGTAAGTCACAAAAATCCTTCAGTAAAGAGCAAAAGGTCATCTAAAAAAAGTAAAAAACCTGTTGTTGTAGGCGTTGTTTGCGTAGCAGTTGCAATTATAGTTGTTGTTGTAATTCTTCTTGTAAATGGCTGTTCAAACAACAAAACTCCTGTTGATACATCTACAACAGAGACCACAACCCAAACAACAGCTTATACTTCTGAAAATGCAACATATGCCGAAGACACTACCTATATAGAAACAACTGCTGAAGAAACCACAGAACCTACCACAGAAGAAACAACTGAGGAAGAAACTACTCAGCCACCTACAACACAAAAGCCAACAATAGCAAGTATGTTTGATGCTTCATTTGCACCATACAAGTGTATAACACCGGAGGGTGAGGTTGTGTCTGACGACTTCAATTCTGTATTCGGCGGAGATGCTTCTGTTTCCTTCACAAGTGGCGGTTCATATACCCTTGCTGTGGGAACTATTGCAAATTCATCAGGCTCCTATACAGTTGACGGTAACTACTTAGGTATGGACGGATATTCCGGAACTGTTAACTTTGATGACGCAGGTAACCCTGTTGCAGTTATCATCAGCGTTG
>JBJEPA010000030.1:0-2567 GCA_051880995.1 Ruminococcus sp. | reverse complement strand
GTCGGTTTTGTACATTATGAAAAGCACAATGAACATTAAAAACACAACTGCTATTGTCATATATGAGGCAATTATATTGTCACTGCCAAAAATATATTTTCCTGAAAATTCTACATACTGCTGATACAGCTTTGCTCCTGTCATAAGCAATATTGCGGGAATAAGTGTAAACCACATTTTTTTAAGTTTCATAAACAAAATCCTTTACAAGCTTTTAGATAACAAACTACATTTTGCGGTAATGCTTTACAGCCTTTCGCCTTGGGTTATCCTTGTTGTGCTTTACTATAACAAACAGGTAAAGGGCAAACAGGATAACAACAATGATGGCAGCGCCTATAAAGTAGATAGAAGTAAACACATTTTTAAGCAAATCAAGTATGTAAAGAAGGGTGCTTCGCTCAACAGTTTCGTCAGCCACAAGGTTAAAGGTTGCAACCTTTTCGTCCTTGTAATAAACAGAGGCTGTGCCAACATAATCTCCCTCTTTTACAGGGGCATCAATATAGTCGGGCACATCGGTTTTTATTGAAATATCCTTGTCCTTTACATTTTTTGGCAAAAGAACATTAAAGTCCTCCTCCGGAGAAAGCTGAATTGAGCTTTTGTCCCAGGAAAGGTTTATTTTTTCTTCGCACACAGGGGTTTCCCTTGTGACAATTTCTTTAAGGATAATATTGCGGAATGCCCATCGGAAAAGCTCTGCGGCATCCTCCATATTATAGTATTCGTCAATGCCCTCTTCTTCGTTGTATGGTGCATGCATAAGCACTGCAAGATAGCTGTATCCGTCGGCAACTGCCTGAGTGACAAGGCATCTTCCTGCCTCATCTGTGGTACCTGTCTTAATACCTCTTGCATACATATAGTAGTAGTCGCTGAAGGAGTCAAGAAGATGGTTTGTAGTGGCATAATAATCTCCGCCAACCTCGTAGCTCGTTGTATTAGTTATGGTTGAAAAGTCGGGGAGCATAAGTGCGTAGCTTGTGATTTTGTACATATCACGGGCAGTTGTGTAGTGGTCCGGGTCGTGAAGTCCGTGGGGGTTTACAAAGTGGGTATTTTCACATCCCAGCTCCTTAGCCTTGTCGTTCATCATCTTTACAAAGCCATCCACACCGGAGTCACCACCCACATAGTCAGCAAGTACAAGGGCGGCATCATTACCGGAAGAAATCATAAGGCACTCCAAAAGCTCCTTTATGGTCAACTTTTTACCGATATTGTAGCTGACAGCAGAAAGGGAGCTTCCTGTTCCCTGAAGCGGTTCAAGGCTCTCCTCGGTAATTTTAATTTTGGTGTCAAAGTCCTTTACATTATCCGCAACCACAACATAGGTCATAATCTTTGTAAGGGAAGCCGGGTAGCGCTTTGTGTCAGCCTCTTTACTATATACTGTAACACCTGTATCAAGATTAACAAGCAGAACTGTGTCGGATTTAGTTTTTACATTACAGCCAAAGTCCATATCAGAAAAAGCCTTGGACTGATTATTTATATTTGAAGATTTTGTGGCTGAAACAGGAAAGCAAAAGGAGCTACAAGCCACAAAAAGAATCATTATTATAGAAATTATTGAAAAAAATCTTTTTTTCATAGAAAAAATACCTCTTATGTGTTAATATACAATATATACTATACTACAAAGTAAATTTACTTTCAATTAAAATTTATAAATTGGGTGATACTTTTTGATTTACATAACAGGAGATAAACACGGAGATATATCATACTTCAAAAGAAAGCAAATGAAGAAAATAAAAAAGGGAGATTATGTAATTATTACAGGTGACTTTGGATTTTTCTGGGACGGTTCAAGGGGTGAAAAGGAGAACCTTGAGTATTTAAAATCTCTCCCCTACAATATACTTTTTATTGACGGAACCCACGAAAACTTTGATGAGCTTGAAAAATACCCCATTGTGCCATACTTTGGGGCAAAGGCAAGGAAAATCGCAGATAACATCTACCATCTTCTTCGTGGACAAATTTACATCATAGAAAAGAAGGGCATATTCACCTTTGGCGGGGGTGTAAGCCGAGATTTGCAAAAAATGCTTGATATAAATATGTGGTTTGAGAGAGAACTCCCCTCAAAGGAAGAGTTTGAGGAGGGCGTAAAGCAACTTAACGCCTACGGAAGTAAAATCGACTACATAATCACCCACGAACCACCTGCGCAAATCAAAGGCACTATTGACCCTGAACTAAGGCAGAATCCTGTCAACACCTACCTTGACCAGATTTCAAGGCAGGTAACCTTTGACAAATGGTTCTTTGGCTCAATGCACCTTGACGAGGAAGTAAAAAAGGACTTTTTCGGGGTATTCAACGAACTTTTGCCTGTTAACAAAAAGGAAAAGCCAAGGGTGTTTTAAGATATAAGTATTTCCTAATAAACAATTATCCAAAAATCGGGTATCCAAAGGGGTACCCGATTTTGCTATGTTGAGATAAGAAAACACACTATATTCAGCCTTCCTCAGACGAGGAAGGTGGCACGCTTGCCCTCCCCACTGCCTCCCTTGTGTAAAGGGAGGGGGACCGCTTGCGGTGGAGGGTTTGTC
>JBJEPA010000029.1:0-11405 GCA_051880995.1 Ruminococcus sp. | reverse complement strand
ATTAACGACATCAATGAAAAGATTGAACAAATCCGTCAGTCCCGTGGTGATTTATGATGAACTATTTAGAAATGATTGAAAATGAACTCTGGAGCTATCTGCCAACAGAGGAAATCAACGATGAATCCTCCGAAAAATGCCTACTCGACTCAATGAGGTATTCCCTTGAAGCCGGTGGCAAACGAGTTCGTCCAACCCTTGTTTTACTGTTTGCAAAGCTTTCCGGCGGAACAGAGGAGCAGGCACTTCCATTTGCTTGTGCCATTGAGATGATACATACATACAGTCTTATTCACGACGATTTACCCTGTATGGACGACGATGATTTACGTCGTGGCAAGCCGTCAAACCACAAGGTTTTTGGTGAAGATACAGCCCTACTTGCAGGGGATGCGCTGTTAACCCATGCGTTTTCCACAGCACTTTCAGAAAAAGCTGTTTCCCTTGTAGGAGCAGAAAAGGCGGTAAAATGCGGAAGAATCCTTGCAGACCTTTCAGGTGCAAAGGGAATGGTAGGAGGTCAGGTTATTGACCTGCAATCAGAAGGCAAGAAAGTTCCTATTGAAACAGTAGAGCAGATGTACCTGAAAAAGACAGGTTGTTTAATCAAAGCCTCCTGTATGATGGGTGCAGTTGTGGGAAGTAACCGTGACAAGGATATTCTCCTTGCACAGCAGTACGGCGAAAATCTTGGCCTTGCCTTTCAGATACAGGACGACATACTTGATTTAACTTCAAGCGAAGAAGAGCTTGGCAAACCAATAGGCAGTGACGAAGGTAACGAAAAATCAACATATGTTTCGTTTTACGGTATTGAAAAATGTCGTAAACTTGTGGAAGAATATACTAAGAAAGCAATTGACGCATTAGATCAGTTTGAGGGGGACTCAACTGCCCTCAAGGAAATTGCACTTAAAATGTCAGAAAGAAAGAACTAATTTTAATTCTAAAATTTTAATGGGGTTGTATTAGGAATTAGTTGGTTCAGAGTAAGGAAATGTCAGAATATAGTATTCTATCAAAAATAAATAGTCCCGAGGACTTACGTAAACTCCCCAAGGAACAGATACCACAGCTTTGTGACGAAATCCGCCACAAGCTTGTTGAGGTTGTGTCTGTAAATGGTGGTCATCTTGCATCAAACTTAGGTGTGGTAGAGCTTACAATTGCCCTGCATAAGTATTTCAGAACACCGTATGACAGCATTGTATGGGATGTTGGTCACCAGTCATATACCCACAAAATGCTCACAGGACGTTTTAGCCGGATTGACACTATTCGCACTAAGGATGGTCTTTCAGGCTTTCCAAAACGAAGTGAAAGCAAGTATGACGACTTCAACACAGGTCACAGCAGTACCTCAATTTCAGCAGCCTATGGTATGTCACAGGCAAAGCAAATCAAAGGTGACAAATCCTACACCATTGCCGTAATAGGGGACGCATCCTTTACAGGCGGTATGTCTATGGAGGCTTTTAATAACGCAGGCCGTTACGGAAAAAAGTTTATAGTTGTACTTAACGACAACAAAATGTCCATCAGCAAAAATGTAGGTGCATTTGCAAAGTACCTCACCAAGGTAAGAGTAAACCCTTGGTACCTAAGGCTTAAAAATAAAATAGAGAAAATCCTTGTCCATATTCCATATTTGGGCAATAAGATTGTAAAATTCCTTATGGGCTCAACAAATAAGGTGAAAAAGCTTGTCTATAAGGACACATTCTTCGACAATTTCGGCTACACTTATTTTGGCCCTGTTGACGGTCACAATATTGAAGATATGGGCAATGCCTTTGAAGCAGCCAAAAAGCTTAACGGACCTGTCCTTATCCATGTTGTAACAAAAAAGGGCAAGGGTTATGAGTTTGCCGAAAAAGACCCAAAGCATTTTCACGGTATCAACAAATTCAATATCGAAACAGGGGAGAGCCCCCAATGCAAAGAGAGTTTTTCTTCTGTATTTGGTGAATATATGTGCAAAATTGCCTCTAAGGACAAGCGTATTTGTGCCATCACAGCGGCAATGACTCCCGGTGTTGGTCTTGACGAATTTTGCAAACAATACAAAGAAAGATTTTTCGATGTGGGAATTGCAGAGCAACACGCTGTCACCTTTGCTGGAGGACTTTCCGCCAAGGGTATGGTGCCTGTGTTTGCAGTTTACAGCACTTTCCTTCAAAGAGCATACGACCAGCTCCTTCACGATATTGCAATGCAAAAGCTCCACGCGGTTATAGCTATTGACAGAGCTGGAATTGTAGGTGACGACGGAGAAACCCACCAAGGTGTATTTGATGTTCCAATGCTCAACTCCTTCCCAAACACCACAATTTATTCTCCGTGCTATTTTGAAGGGCTTTTAAAGTGCCTTAATGAAGCTGTTTATCACAACGACAGCCTTGTTGCCGTACGCTACCCAAGGGGAGGAGAAATGTTCCGCCCTAAGGACTACACAGAAATTTCTGTGGATTATGATTTTTACGGAGATACATCCTGTGATACACTCCTTGTAACTTACGGAAGACTTTTCTCCAACTGTTGCGAGGCTAAGGAAATTTTAACCACAAAGGGCAAACAGGTCTGTATCCTAAAGCTGAACCGAATCAAACCCTTGCCGGAGGACGCACTGTTAAAGTCCCTGGATTTTGAGAATATACACTTCTACGAAGAGGGTATGCTCAATGGTAGCATAGGTTATAGCTTTAACACCAAGCTTTGCGAAAAAGGTTTTAAGGGTGCTATGGAAATTCACGCAATAAATGATGAATTTGTCACCCACCAGACTGTTGAACAAGCCTTTGTTCAGCTTGGATTTGATACTCAAAGTATAGTAAAGGATATTTTAAAAGAAATATGAAAAAACGATTGGATGTACTGGTTTACGAAAAAGGCTTTTGCGAGTCAAGAGAAAGAGCAAAGGCGATAATTATGTCGGGCAAGGTTTATGTTGACAACCAAAAGGCTGATAAATGCGGAACTCAGTATGACGAAAAATGTAATATTGAAGTAAGAGGAGAAACATTGAAGTATGTTTCAAGGGGCGGTCTAAAGCTTGAAAAGGCAATGAAAAATTTTGATTTATCCCTTGATGGCAAAGTAACTATGGATATAGGAGCCTCAACAGGAGGTTTTACCGATTGTATGCTTCAAAATGGCGCTGTAAAGGTGTATTCTATAGATGTAGGCTACGGTCAGCTTGCATGGAAACTTCGTTCCGACAGCCGTGTTGTAAATATGGAGCGCACAAACTTCCGAAATGTTACAGAAGAGCAAATCCCCGACAAAATTCAATTTTTCTCAATAGATGTTTCTTTCATTTCTCTAAAACTCCTTTTACCTGTTGCTCGCAATCTCCTTGATGAGAATGGCGAGGCTGTGTGCCTAATCAAACCTCAGTTTGAGGCCGGACGAGAAAATGTAGGTAAAAAGGGTGTTGTCCGTGACCCACAGGTGCATAAAGCTGTGGTAAAGGATATAGTTGACTTTTGCCTTAATAACGGATATTCCGTTTTAAACCTTGATTTTTCTCCGGTAAAAGGTCCTGAGGGCAACATTGAGTATCTTGTACATCTTAAAAAGAGTGAAAACCCAATGCTTTTAACCGATATAAACCCTGACGAATTGGTGGAGCTTTCACACCGTGAACTATCAAAATAAGAAGTGTCAAAATAAGGTGTTTTTATGAAAATATGTCTAAAGGTAAATTTAGCAAAATCAAATGCTGTGGAATGTGCCAAGGATATTATCCATCTTTTATCCTCTCACGGCGCAGAAATTCTGATGAAAAGGGACGCAAAGGAGTATTTTGACTACTTTGAAGGTATCACATATTACGACCACGATAATGATTTGTTTGCATCTTCTGATAAAGCTGTAACGGTAGGCGGTGACGGTACAATAATCCACAATGCCCGCCATGCCGCAGAGAATAACATTCCCATTGTAGGTGTAAACTGTGGTCGCCTTGGTTTTGCCGCCGAGCTTGAGCCTAATGAAGTAAATACCCTTTTGCGTTTGATTGATGACAACTACAAAATTAATAAAAGAATGGTCATTGATGTTACTGTTGTAAAAAAGAATGGTGGCAAGACATATTCCTGCATTAATGATGCAGTGATTTCCCGTGGTCAGCTTTCCCGAATAATTGATATGTACCTATATGTTGACGGAGAAAAAACAACCCATTACCGAGCTGACGGTCTGATTTTTTCCACCCCAACAGGCAGTACCGCCTATTCGCTTTCGGCAGGAGGTCCTGTTGTTGAGCCGTGTATGGATTGCGTTGTGCTTACCCCAATCTGTCCTCATTCTTTAGCAGACAGAACGGTAATTTTTAACGGTAACTCTATCCTTTCAGTAAGTGCCGAAAGCTATACCGACAATAACAAAAGCTACCTTACCATTGACGGACAAATTGTTGTACCACTTTCCAGCGAAGACCGTGTTATTATTAAAAAGTCAAATTATGTATTAAGTATGATTTCTTTCAAAAATAGAAATTTTTATCGTCAAGTTAGTGAAAAACTAAAGGAGCGTGACGAATAATGAAGTCAGGAAGGCACGAAAAAATAATTGAACTTGTAAATAATTATGATATAAATACACAGGAGGAGCTTCTTGAGAGGCTTAATGACGCAGGTTTTTCTGCCACTCAAGCCACAATTTCAAGGGATATTAAGGAGCTCAGAATACTCAAAACCCTAAACCCTCAGGGTAAGTATTGCTACACCACAGGTGGTAGGAATTCCCTTGATAAAACAACAGGATTTGAAAATCTATTCAAATCCTCTGCAAAGCTTGTTGACAGTGCCGAAAATATTGTGGTGGTAAAGACAATGAGCGGTATGGCACAGGCTGTGTGTGCTTCCCTTGACAATTTAGAGCTTGAAAATATAGTAGGCACCATAGCAGGTGATGACACAATTTTCATAGTTATGAGAAATAAAGATTTTGCAAATGAACTGAAAGAAAAGTTTAAGAAACTGCTGTAAGGAGATAATGTATGTTAAGTACCCTGTACATCGAAAACATTGCTGTAATTGAAAAAACCAATATTGAATTTTCAAAGGGTCTTAATGTACTCACCGGCGAAACTGGGGCGGGCAAGAGTATTATTATAGATTCCATCAACGCTGTAACAGGCCACCGCACCAGCAAGGATATTATCCGTACCGGTAGTGAAAACGCATTTGTTTCTGCAACCTTTACCGATGTGGATTCGGACATTCTCAAAAAGGCAGAGGAAATGGGCTTTAAAAGCGACGACGGAACTTTGATTTTCAGCAGAGAGCTTTCACTTAACGGAAGGAGCGTCTGCCGAATTAACGACCGCCCTGCAACTGTTACAACACTTAAAGAGCTGGGAATTAACCTGATAAATATCCACGGACAGCACGAAAGCCTTGAGCTTATGCAGTCCGACTCCCACATTAATTACATTGACAATTACGCAGATATAGCAAATGAAAAAGAAGATTATTATAATTCTTATAGAGAATTATGCAAGCTAAAAAAACAATTAAACGAAAACGGTGGAGATGAAGAAAAACGCCTATATGACATAGATTTGCTCACATTTCAGGTTAATGAAATTGACAACGCATCCCTTACATTGGGTGAGGATGAAGAACTTGCAAACGAAAAAAAGCTTTTGCAAAACAGCGAAAAAATCCGCACCTACCTTGATAAGGCAAAGTCTGTCCTATCCGGCTACGGAGTGTCAGAGGGTGCTTGTAATTTGGTAGATGAAGCAAGTACAAGCCTAATAAAAGCAAGCAATTTTTATGAAGAAGCCGAGGATATCAGCAACCGCCTCAGCGACCTTTCCTACACCCTTTCGGACATCTCAGTTGAAATAAGTGATTTAATCGATAATCTTGAGTTTGACCCATCACGACTTGAAGAAATTGAGTTAAGACTTGACGAAATATATAAATTAAAAAGAAAATACGGCAACTCAATAGAGGAAATTCTTGAATACAGGGATAATGCCTCAGTCCGCCTTGACAACCTACTGAATTACGATAAGAATATGGCTCAGTTAAAGGAGAGGTATAATAATCTCCTTGGAAAAGCAGTTGAAAAGGCAGAGAAACTAACAGCCCTTCGTAGAAAAGCAGGGGAGGAGTTTTCTAAAAAAGTTCAGGAAGAAATGTCCTTTCTTGATATGCCCAATGTAAGAATTTTTGTTTCAATGGAAGAAACTCCTCTCACTTCAACAGGCAAGGATAAGGTTGAAATCTTAATTTCTGCAAATCCGGGCGAAACTCCAAAACCTGTATCCAAAATCGCCTCAGGCGGTGAGCTTTCCCGTATGATGCTTGCCATTAAAACGGTGCTTTCTGCAAGTGATATTGTAGATACCCTCATATTCGATGAGGTTGACACAGGAATTTCCGGCAAAGCCTCTCGAAAGGTGGGACTAAAGCTAAAGGAAGTTTCAAATAACAGACAGGTCATCTGCGTAACCCATCAGGTGCAGATAGCTTCCCTCGGCGATAGCCATCACCTTATTCGCAAAAACGTTAAGGACGGGCGAACATTTACAGATGTTGTCACCCTTGACCACAAGGGAAGAGTAGATGAGCTTTCCCGCATTATGGGCGGTATCCAAATCACAGACAGTACACGAAATTTAGCAGAAGAAATGCTAAGGGAAAACAACTAATTTTATCTATGCTAAAAAATAATGACAGAGGTTACTATGAAAATATGGTCAGTGAAAAAACTAAATAAAGAACGAGCGCTGGCTATATCAAAGCAGTACGATTTGCCAATTTTTCTCTCTATGATGCTTGACATCCGTGGCATTACCACCCAAGATGAAATACGGAATTTTCTTAGCAATGAGGGCAATTTCTCCGACCCGTTTCTGATGAAAGATATGGACAAGGCAGTTAGTCGTATAACAAACGCTATCGAAAACGGAGAAAAAATTTGCGTTTATGGTGACTATGACGCAGACGGTGTCACTAGTACATCTCTGCTTTACAGCTATCTCTACGACAATGTTGGTGCAGATGTAATTTTCTATATCCCCTCACGAAGTGGTGAGGGATACGGTATGAACAATGAGGCGGTTGACAAGCTTCATTCCCAAGATGTAAAGCTTATCATAACCGTTGATAACGGAATTTCCTCCAGAGATGTTATAGCCTACGCCAACACCCTTGATATAGATACCGTTGTAACCGACCACCATATGCCCTCCGGAGAACTTCCTCCTGCTGTTGCTGTGGTGGATGCCCATAGAGAGGACGACAATAGTCCCTATAAGGATTTTTCGGGAGTAGGTGTCGCCTTTAAGCTTGTAATGGCTATTGAGGGTGAATATGCCGACATAGAAAGTCTCCTTGAAAATTTCAGCGATATTTCCGCCATGGGTACGATTGGCGATATAGTACCCCTAAGGGGAGAAAACAGAACCCTTGTTAAGCATGGACTAAAGCATATTCAGAATAGCGACAGAATAGGCATCAACGCTATGAAAGAAGAGGCAGGCCTTAACGATAAAAAAATTACAGCCGGCAATGTCTCATTTACCCTTGTACCACGAATTAATGCCGGTGGAAGGCTTGGCCTATCCGACAAAAGCGTTGAGCTTTTATTAACCGATAATTTTGAAAAGGCAATTTCAATTGCAGATGAACTTGGTGCAGACAACAGAGAGCGACAGGGAATAGAAAAGGAAATATTAGATTCTATAAGTCACAGCATTTCCAAAACTCCTAACATAGTAAATGACAAAATAATCGTTTTGGCAGGCTATGGTTGGCATCAGGGTGTTATAGGAATTGTAGCATCCAGAATTAAAGAGATTTACGATAAACCAACAATTATAATCGGCATTGACAGTGATGGAACAGCCAAAGGAAGTGGCAGAAGTGTAGAGGGCTTTTCCCTGTGTGATGCAGTTTTTGCCTGCAAAGATGTGCTTACAAACTGCGGTGGTCACCCAATGGCTGTGGGTATCGGTCTAAAAGAAGAAAATATCCCATTGTTCCGTAAAAGAATTAATGAGTATTGCGAAAATATAACAATGCCCTACAACAAAATCAATATTGATTGTAAACTGAATCCGGCTCAACTGGATTTATCCCTTGTAGAAAGCCTTAGCTACCTCGAGCCATACGGTGCTGGAAATCCGTCACCTGTCTTTGGTCTATACAATATGAAAATCAGCAAAATTCAGCCACTAAGTGGAGGAAAACACCTAAGGCTTTCATTATTTAGACAAAACACATACATAAACGCAATGTATTTTGGTCATACACCGGAGGATTGCTGTTACCGCACCGGTGACACTGTTGACTTGGCAGTTTCCCTGGATAAGAATGTGTATAACGGTCAGGAAAACTTGAGTATAATAATCAAGAGCATAAAGTATTCCGATAGCGACAACGAATCCCTGATAGATAGTCTTAGAATTTTTGAAAAATTTGCAACAAAACAAAAGCTTACTTATAGTGAGGCACAGTCAATTCTGCCAAGTAGAGATGACTTTGCTTATGTCTATAGATTTCTAAAGTCAAATAATGGCTTTATCTATGATGAGTACGCACTTTCCCATTACCTTAACTACAATATATGTATGGGAAAACTGAAAATCATACTCTTTGCAATGAAAGAGCTGGGACTTATCCGTTGGGAGCAGGGACTTTACACAAGCAAAATAGAGATGCTCCAAAGCGGAAAAGTCAACTTAGATGATTCAGTATTCATTAAAAAACTAAAGGAGGTGCATTAATATGGTTGAACATTACGAAAATTATTGTGATTATAACGACCTTATTGATAGTATAAATAACAGCGGAAATGACTTTGATATGGCGGTGATTAAAAAGGCATATTTACTGGCAAAGTCTGCACATCGTGACCAAAGAAGAGTTTCCGGAGTACCATATATTCTGCACCCAACATCAGTTGCCTGTATTCTTGTTGAAATGGGTATGGACACCGACTGTGTTGTTGCGGCCCTTCTTCACGATGTTGTAGAAGATACAGATATAGAACTTGATGAAATCAAAAAGCAGTTTGGAGAAACTATCGCAGAACTGGTTGACGGTGTTACAAAGCTTTCAAAAATTTCATATTCTAACCGAGAAGAAAGACAGGCAGAAAACCTTAGAAAAATGCTGATTGCAATGAGCAACGACATTCGAGTAATTATTGTAAAGCTTGCCGACCGACTTCATAACCTAAGGACAATTGAGGTTATGAAACCTCAAAAACAGCGTGACAAAGCCCTTGAGGTTATGGAGGTTTATGCCCCAATAGCTCACCGTCTTGGTATGAAAGCTATGAAAGAACAGCTTGAGGATATTTCAATCAGAATCCTTGACCCGGTAGGTTATGAAGAAATCGAAAACGACCTCCTCCTTAAAAAGGACGAAAGAGATAAATTTATCGAAAAAATCAAGCATGAAATTCAGGACAGAATAGGTGATTCTGTTAAAAAAATCTATGTTGCCGGCAGAGTAAAGTCCATCAATTCCATATACCGCAAAACCTTTATGAAGGGCAAAACTATAGACCAAATCTTCGATGTATTTGCTGTCAGAATAATTGTTGACACAGTTATGGATTGTTACAATGTTTTGGGCGTAATTCACGACATCTACCAACCAATTCCAAATAGATTTAAGGATTATATAAGCACACCAAAGAAAAATATGTACCAGTCCCTCCACACAACAGTTATCGGAAAGGAGGGCGTGCCTTTTGAGGTGCAAATTCGTACATGGGAAATGCACTACACAGCCGAGTATGGAATTGCCGCCCATTGGAAGTACAAGCTTGGACTTTCCCAAACTAAAAATGACAAGGATATTCTAAAGGAGAGGATAGACTCCCTTAGAAAAATGATAGAAAACCAAATCCAATCTGAGGACTCTACAGATATTATCAAAAATATTAAAAACGACCTTAGCCAGGACGAGGTGTTTGTCTTTACACCAAAGGGCGACCTTATCAATCTTCCAAATGGTTCAACAGTAATCGACCTTGCCTATGCAATTCATACCGAGGTTGGTAACCGAATGGTTGGTGCTAAGGCAGACAGGAGAATTGTACCTATAAACTACAAACTAAAAAACGGTGAAATTATTGAGATTATAACCCAAAAAGAGGGTGCAGGTCCCAAAAGGGATTGGCTCAATATTGTGAAAACCTCAGAGGCAAGGACAAAAATCCGCCAGTGGTTCAAGCGTGAGCGTAGAGATGAAAATATCATCGAGGGTAAAGCCGCCCTTGAGGCAGAGCTTAAAAAGTCCGGTATTTATATGACAGAAGAGGATGCCAATGATATTTACCCTAAAATGTTACAAAAACAGCATTGTAACACCATTGACGACCTTTATGCCGCCATAGGTTATGGTGGAATTCAAATCTGGAAGATACTCCCAAGAATTAAGGACGAGTATCAAAAGAAGTACGAAAAGAAAGTAGTTGAGTTTGTTCCTCCAAAGGAACCGGCAAAAAAGCACAACAAGGTTTCTTCCGGCGTTGAAATTGAAGGAATGGACGATTGCTTGATAAAGTTCTCAAAGTGTTGCAATCCTTTGCCCGGGGACGACATAATCGGCTTTATAACAAGGGGATACGGCGTTTCCATCCACAAGAAAACCTGTCCTAATGTACCAAGTGATATTGCCTCTTGCCCTGAGCCTGAACGCTGGGTTAAGGCAAAGTGGATTGGAAACATCAACGAAAGCTTCCAAAGTACATTGGAGATTGTTGCAACCGACCGTACAGGTCTTTTGGCTGATGTTACAATTCAGCTTTCACAAATGCACATCTTTATCAGAAACCTTACCTCCCGTGAGGCTAAAAACGGAAATGCTGTTGTAACAGCAACAATAGATACAAACGGAATTGACCACCTAAAGGGCATTATGACCCATTTGGGCAACATAAACGGTATAATTTCGGTAACAAGGATATAGGTGAATTATGCGAATAGTTTTACAAAGGGTGTCCTTTGCCAATGTTGAAATTAATAAAGAAATAAAAGGAAAATGCCAAAAGGGTTTTCTTGTTTTGCTTGGAGTTAAGCAGGGTGATACAGAAAAAGAGGCAGATTTTCTTGCCTCAAAGGTTGCAAATCTAAGGGTATTTTCCGATGAAAACGATAAGATGAATCTTTCACTCCTTGACATCGGGGGAGGAGCTCTAGTCATTTCAAACTTTACCCTTTATGCCGACTGTAGTCATGGAAGACGCCCTTCATTTATAAACGCCGAAAAACCTGAAAAGGCAAACGAACTTTACGAGTATTTCTGCCGTCAGCTCTCTAATCAAGGTGTAACTTCAGTAGAAAAGGGTGAGTTTGGCGCTGATATGAAAGTGAGCCTTTTAAATGACGGTCCCGTAACTATAATTCTTGATACAGAGGAGATTATGAAATG
>JBJEPA010000028.1:0-2574 GCA_051880995.1 Ruminococcus sp. | reverse complement strand
CTGATTGGTATTTGTGATCAGGAATATGCTATGAAAAATTCTATGAATATGTATTTTACCAATTCGCCTTTTGCTGGATATGAATCAAATGATATTTTTAGTGATATAGCGGCTCCGAGACACGGTGATATGGTGGCTGACATTATTGCCGGACAGTATAAAAATAGCAATGGTGAAATTGAATACAAAGGCATAGTGCCAAGTGCTAAATTGTATTTAGCAAATGCTGGTGAAAATCAGCAAATATTTAAATACAAAACCAGTTTTGAGTATTTGGCATCACAGGGATGTTCGGTAATCAATATGAGTAGATATGTTGGTGAAGACCCTAAAAGCACTTATGGGGATACGGCAAAGTGGATTGATAGTTTTATTCAAAGATATAATATCAATGTGATTATGTCAGCCGGTAATATTACAACTGGTGGAACAGGAGTGACATCAGGAAAGATGTCCTACAATTCGATTGTGGTAGGTTCATGCGATAAGGATGGATTGATTGCTTCAGATTCTTGCTATAGCAGTAGTAATACAAAGGCATATAAACCTGACTTAACTGCATATGGTGTTAATGTAAACATACCAACAAGACCGTTTGGAGTAAGTGGTACTTCCTGTGCGGCTCCTATGGTTACAGGTCTAGTTGCACAAATGTGTCAACTTAGTGCAACGCTAAGAGCTAATCCAACACTTATGAAAGCGGTAATTGTGAACAGTACAAAAAGATCTGCCTCAATGCAAAGTAACAATTGTATGTCCTTACCTAATACAGTTTCGTATCCACTCGAACACAAATATGGAGTCGGAATTATGTTTGCTCCATATGCATATGTTATGGTTCATGATAACTCATACTTTGGTTATGGAACACTGAGTAGTACTGAAACATCCACAACCTTCAGTAAACAAATTACTAAGGCAACTAATAAATTAGTTAGAATTGTTGCTACAGTGAAAAATGATTATCCGGAATTACCATTAGAAACTATAAGACTACAAGTGACAGATCCAAATGGTAATACATATACGTCACAATACCAATATGATAACAAGCAGGTCGTTGTGATTAAACCAGGAATATCTGGGGTGTATCAGATTAACCTTGTACGATTAAATGGCACTAATTATAATTTAAGCTATGCTATTTCATATAATGTTATTGCAGAATAGGAGGTTATTTTATGAAAAAATTGTTGTCAGCCTTATTGGTTGTAATACTAGCTTTTTCAACCGTTACCGTTGCTTTTGCTGTTGAAACAGGGGAAGATGTTAGTAGCAAATTAAGTGAAGAACTGGTTAATTATTTGGATACAGCTACTGATACGGAGGAAATTTTTGTATCTGTATGGTTTAGTAACCCTGAGGGTGAC
This sequence comes from Ruminococcus sp., assembly GCA_051880995.1. GTDB lineage: Bacteria > Bacillota > Clostridia > Oscillospirales > Acutalibacteraceae > Ruminococcoides. The sequence continues at coordinate 1,204 of JBJEPA010000028.1, read as the reverse complement.
TTATATGTAAGTGAAAAAGACAAAAAAATCATTGACGATATTTTAGGAGAAGGTCAATACAGAATCTATTATTATTGCATTGGTATTCCAAACGCTGACTTGTATCTGACTAAAGAACAAATATATAAGATTGCACAGTCTGAAGAGATTAGCCTAATAAAATACATTAACGATAAAAATATCACCCCTGGAGATTATACAGATTCTTCAAAAAAGACTCCGTATCAGGTATTCTATGAATTTATGCTTGGATACGGATATAAGCCATCAACATCTAAAGATTCATCTTCCGGTATAGTTAATCTTGGAAAAGTAGGCTCCGGCACACTGTTCTATGGTAGTACAGGCGGTTGTACACTGGACGACCCATATTATTATATGACTATTGGAGGATACAAATTTGAGTATTTGCCTATTCAGCCCGGTGAAATAGGATTGTATGTTGTAAATGGAAATTCAGTAAAGCCACTCAGCCAAAGTTATGAAGAAGATAAAACCGATATGGCAAAGGTTGTATCATTGCTGAATGCCTATGATAATAAAAACCTTATTAACTTCAATATTTACAAAGGAAGTAAACAGGTATATGGTCATGCTTCTACAAGGATTCCATATAGCAAATATACCTTAAAGTCCGGTGTGACATCTACTATTAAAGTTTACAACGGTCAAGTAAAGCAATGGAAGAGTTCCAACAGCAAAGTTGCAAAGATTAATGATAAGGGTGCCGTAACATGCCTGAACAAAGGAACATCAACAATTACAGCAGTTTTGACTAACGGAAGAAAGTTAACCTGCAAGGTGAATGTTACTAATGCTCCAAGACTATCTAAAACAAATGTTGTTGTTAAAAAGGGTAAATCCACAAAAATAACTGTTTTAGGAAAAGTGCCAAGTATAAAAACAAAGTATAATAATACAAAAATAGCAAAGATATATACTTGTAATTGCTCTTGCAAATGTTCCAATACTCTGACAGTGGTTGGCTTTAAAAAAGGTAAAACTACTATCAAAGTAAATATTAACGGTGTAAAAACAGTTAAGCTGAATGTAACTGTAAAGTAAATTAAATATAAAGCAAAAGTTCCTCGCCAAATTGGTGAGGAACTTTTATTTACTAAAGATATTCAACATTGTCTATAACTGCTTGTGTTTTAGTGAACTCAATATTTGGGAACTTTTGCGAAAGTAGCTTTGCAAGTGG
>JBJEPA010000027.1:0-2577 GCA_051880995.1 Ruminococcus sp. | reverse complement strand
TCCGGTTTCCGGTAACTATGGCAGATACCAGAATGAAAAGGCTGATGAGCTGATTACAGAAATTGTGTTTCGCTTTCTCTTAATGATATAGTTGTCGTTTTGCAAATCCACAGCATTTTCGGCAACCTTATCCTCAGCCTCAAAGGACTTGATGACAAGCAAACTTGCCATAATCTCTTGGAGAAAACTGCGTACCTTTCCGTCGGTTTCCTGTGCCCTTTTGTGGAGATACTTCATCTTATTTTTGTAAAGGGAAGCAACAAACATTGAAATTGCACCGGCAACAAGGAAAATGAGGGTGAAAGGAATGCTGATTTGCATAAGAACTATGAACACACCAACAAGCTTTACTATCATAAAGGTAAGGCTTGGAATGATGGTGACTATTGCACCGGTGATTGTGGATATATCACTTGTAAGTCTGTTCAGAAGTTCACCGGAATGGTACTTTGTTATGTCGGAAAATTCCTTTTGGATAATTTCTGTGAAAAGCTCTGTTTTGTAGGAAATTTCCAGCTTTGCACTTATACGAAATACAAAAATCCTCTGCATAACGCTGATTATGATTTCTGCAACAATAATTAAAGCGAAAATGATTCCGTAAAACAGAACACCGTCCATTCTGTTATCTGCATATGTGGGATCGTGACCAGTTGCAGCATTTACTACATACTTACTGCACACAGCAACATAAATACCCAGAACTGCAAGGGCAGTATAAAGGAAAACCAGTAGAATTATGCTGATGAACTGGGATTTACTTTTTTTCATAATCCACCGCAGAGCAGTTTTGTTCAGTTTTTTAATATATTGCTTTCTACTCATTTTTAAAAAACTTCCTGTAATATGGATATAATTTTTCTTTAAAAGAATAATATTTCCACTTAAATTTCTTTTTGCCTACCCAAAAACGGCAATATATTTTATATCTGAAATCCTTTACGGAATAATCTTTTCCATTGTGACTAAAACTTGTGACAACAGCCACAATGTCCTCATCTGTGACATTAACTTCACAAATATCTCTATTGTCACCGCACATAACATATGTGCCGTCCTTTTTCACCTTTATAACACGGTGAAGAACATAGCTTTTGCTACCCTTGAAAAAGAATAAAGGTAAATCGTATTTTTTCAGTTTCCCCTTTGGCTTTGTCAAGACTACCGTGTCAACACCGTCCCCAAGCATCGGAAGCATTGATGTGCCTTTGGTGGTAAAATTCACATTACTTCCAGTGTCAAGAATTTCTTGAAACAGGGGTACTAATTCATTAATTGGGAGCTGTTTATTCAAGAATACCAGCGTCCTCAAGCTTTTTAATAAAATTATCTATATCCTTAGATGCCAAATCTTTAGATACTTCATATGTATCAAGCATTGCCTTAAGCAGTTCTTCCTTTGTAGTTTCCTGCTGAAGGTGCTCCCAAAGGAAAGCGCCTGTGTCGTTAAGATTCAGCATACCGTTAAAATCAACAGTTGCCTTGCCTACAGGGACAACTACATAGCAACCTGCTACTTCCCTAAGGAGAAAATCCTCTTTAAGTTTCATCATAATCAGTCCTTTACTATTGTGTCGTGGGCAATTCGTGCAGAATCGTCCTCCGTATTGCAACAAAGCTCGTACAAATCAACTTTTTTAATAATAACATCAATCATATCAAGCACAAGGTTCATTCTCTCTTTAGAAACTTTACGGATAGTTTCCTGAAAAAGCATTAGAAGAGCCTCTTTGCCGGTAAGTTTTCGTATGGAATTTTCTTCACTTCGTGTAATGAAAACTATGGCAGAAAGTGGTGCGTTATCGTCACAAAATTTATGTGTACCCCCTGCAAAGGGTGAGCCGTAAGCTATAAGCTCATCTCCCATAAGGCGGATTATTGGCTTGTCATCGTTGATGATTTTTACATCATCACCGTAGAGCCTTTCCCAAATGGCTGTGTGGGTTGACTTTCCTGTGCCTGATGGGGCAGAAAACAGATAGCACTTCCCTTTATACTTAACTGCGGAGGAATGTATCATAATACTTTTATAGGGCAGAATTTTCTTGAAAAGCTCATTTGCAAGGAAAATATGCTCTGCCTCATCAACAGGGACATTGGGATACATTTCATTATACTTAGCACATTTTTCCAAAGTTAGATTTTCGCCGATTTTAATAATCTTTGAGGAATCAACCTCTTCTTCACACTTAAACTTCTGTATCATAGCAGAAGTATATGGGTAAAAAGGAGAACACTGTACATAAAATTCTGCAAATTTACATAACAACAGACATCCCTCCCCATTATCATTACTATTATAGTAGAAATGAAGTAATAAATCAAGCAGTAAAAATGCCCTCCAACGGAGGGCATAAATTATTGTTCAACTGGGAATTTGTCTATTGCTCGAACAGCATACTTCATAATTGTAGTACAATCAGTAATTTCCAGTTTTCCATTACCATTTACATCGGAAGCATAGAAAGCTCTTGTGCCGTTAGCAATATTAAAATCCTCAAAACCTACAAGATGCTTCTGTAAATAGGTGACATCCTTAACATTGATTTTACCGTCGTTATTTACATCACCGTATTT
>JBJEPA010000026.1:0-2586 GCA_051880995.1 Ruminococcus sp. | reverse complement strand
TCAATCGTATTTGATGTTGCCGCCGATATGGTGCGTATGTGTCCGGCACTGAACAAAAGAGTAAAAATACTTGCCTCACAGAAACGGCTCATTTACGAACCCACAAACAGCTTTTATCAGGTGCTATCTGCCGAGGCATACAGTAAGCACGGCTTTAATGTTCACGGTGTTGTGTTTGATGAGCTGCACAGTCAGCCGAACAGAAAACTCTATGATGTACTTACAAAGGGTAGCGGTGATGCAAGGATGCAGCCGCTCTTTTTTCTGATCACAACAGCCGGAACAGATACACATTCAATCTGTTACGAGGTTCATCAAAAGGCACAGGATATTATTGACGGAAGAAAAATCGACCCTACATTCTATCCTATCATTTACGGTGCTGATGATAACGAGGACTGGACAAGTCCGAAGGTCTGGAAAAAATGCAATCCATCTCTGGGTGAAACTATCGGAATGGATAAAGTTAGAACCGCTTGTGAGAGTGCAAAGCAAAATCCCGGCGAAGAAAACTCATTCCGTCAGCTAAGGCTTAATCAGTGGGTAAAACAGGCAGTCCGTTGGATGCCTATGGATAAGTGGGATAAGTGTGCGTTTGCGGTCAATGAGGAACAACTCAAAGGGCGTGTTTGCTATGGTGGACTTGACCTTTCAAGTACAACGGATATTACGGCATTTGTGCTTGTTTTTCCACCGCTTGATGAAGAAGATAAGTACATCATTCTGCCCTACTTCTGGATACCCGAGGACACACTTGACTTGCGTGTTAAACGTGACCATGTGCCGTATGATGTGTGGGAGCGACAGGGATATTTGCATACAACCGAAGGAAATGTTGTCCATTACGGCTACATAGAAAGGTTCATTGAAGAGTTAGGAAAGAAATTCAACATCAGAGAAATTGCATTTGACCGTTGGGGCGCAGTTCAGATGGTGCAGAACCTTGAGGGTATGGGATTCACCGTTGTTCCCTTCGGTCAGGGCTTTAAGGATATGTCACCACCCACAAAGGAGCTTATGAAACTAACTCTTGAACAGAAAATCGCCCACGGCGGTCACCCTGTTCTCAGGTGGAATATGGACAACATCTTCATTCGCACAGACCCTGCCGGAAACATAAAAGCAGATAAAGAAAAATCCACAGAGAAAATTGACGGTGCCGTTGCCACGATTATGGCGCTCGACCGTGCAATTCGCTGTGGGAATGATACCTCGGAGTCGGTATATAGTTCACGAGGAATTTTATTTATATAAAGGACAGTGATTTTATGAGCATATTTTCAGGACTTTTCCGTTCAAGAGATAAGCCGAAAAACAGCACTTCCGGTGCAGCATATAGGTTTTACTTTGGTGGTTCAACTTCCGGCAAACCGGTAAACGAAAGAACAGCAATGCAGATGACTGCTGTGTATTCCTGTGTGAGAATTCTTGCAGAGGCTATTGCCGGGTTGCCACTTCATTTATACAAATACAATTCAAAAGGTGGTAAAGAAAAAGCGGTTGAACATCCCCTTTATTTTTTACTCCACGATGAGCCGAACCCCGAAATGAGTTCATTTGTGTTCAGAGAAACTCTGATGACTCACCTGCTATTGTGGGGTAATGCCTATGCACAGATTATTCGTAACGGCAGGGGCGAGGTTATTGCACTGTATCCTTTAATGCCCAACCGAATGTCTGTTGACCGAGATGGTGATGGAAAAATCTATTACACATATACAAGAGTACAGGAAGACGCTCCAACAATGGAGGGTAATATTTTTGTCTTAAGTCCGGAGGATGTTCTCCATATTCCCGGTTTGGGTTTTGACGGACTTGTGGGTTATTCGCCTATTGCAATGGCTAAAAATGCAATAGGTATGTCCATAGCCTGCGAGGAATATGGTGCAAAGTTCTTTGCAAACGGTGCCGCACCAAGCGGTGTGCTTGAACATCCCGGTACAATAAAGGACCCGTCAAGGGTAAGAGAAAGCTGGACTCAGTCCTTTGGCGGCAGTGCAAACGCACACAAGGTTGCAGTGCTTGAGGAGGGTATGAAATATACCCCTATTTCAATCTCGCCCGAACAGGCACAGTTCCTTGAAACAAGAAAATTTCAAATAAACGAAATAGCTCGAATTTTCAGAGTTCCACCTCATATGGTAGGTGACCTTGAAAAGTCGAGCTTTTCTAATATTGAGCAGCAGTCACTTGAATTTGTAAAGTACACACTTGACCCTTGGGTTGTTAGATGGGAGCAATCCCTATCACGGGCATTGTTTACTGTTGATGAGAAAAAGCAGTATTTTTGCAAATTCAATGTTGACGGACTATTAAGAGGTGACTATCAAAGCCGAATGAACGGATATGCAACAGCAAGGCAGAACGGCTGGATGTCAGCAAATGACATCAGAGAGCTTGAAAACCTCGACCGCATATCACCAGAAGAAGGCGGAGATTTGTACCTTATAAACGGCAATATGTTGCCTCTCAAAAATGCAGGCGCATTTGCTGAAACTAATAACAAGGAGGAAAACAAAGAAGATGAAGAAGTTTTGGAAGTGGAAGAATCAAGCGGAAACAGACACAGAGAGAACCCTGTTCCTA
>JBJEPA010000025.1:0-2612 GCA_051880995.1 Ruminococcus sp. | reverse complement strand
AATAATGCATTTAGGTTCCCTGAATATTTCTTTACCATCTATTTCTATTGAGCCAAAATGAAGAGCTTTGATAGTACCTCTAAACAACATATAGTCATCATATTCATATGCATTTTCGTCAATATCATCAGGATTATGACCTTTTAGCAATCCCGACGGGAACAGTACTCCGTCTGCAATAGTATATTTTTCTCCATTGGAGCCGGTTTCCACATTGTCTAAAAATTCCTCTTCATTTTCATAAAAATCAATGTTAAGACCAAAACCGCAAACTTGCAACTGAATTACTTCACCTTTAATAAAACTGGGAAGGACATCGGCATTGAGAGCATTTATTACTGCAATGCTTGAGCGGTCTTCTGCTTTTGAAACAATAAGGCGTTTATGCATTTTGGGAAAATCCTTTGGTGTAATATCACCCTCAATGCAAACATTCCACACAATTTTGTTAGAAAAATGAGTATCAAAGTCTTCTGCTTCAAATCTTTTGTTTTCTTCATCCAGTATTGCACTAACAAACAAATCAGCATTGCCGGCAGAATAAAAAATACTGACATCCTTGCTGTACCCTGGAATCACCTTACCGTTTTCGGAAACATAACTCATCATATCCAGTACGCCTTTCTCTGTGCTCATCAACTCGTCAATACCTAAAATCTCATAAAACTTTGACATAATAAACCTCCATGAATAAAATAAATTTTTGAATATTTCTATTTTTTATCTATATTATACTCCCTTATTAGACCTATAAACGGGACTTTGGTTTGCAACACTTATATCAATTATTATTTCAATTTTCACTGTCCCATTTTTCGGTCAATCATTCTCAAGCTTATTGACTTAAAAATTTCCAAATTATATACTTGTTTTATAATAAATTTCTCAACCCGAATGAGTTAATTGTATAGGGGAGAGGTAAAGAACTTTGTTTCAGTTGTGAGGTTAGTATGGATTGGGATAATGACAAGTTTGACGATGAAACAGATGATTTGATTTCATACGGGGTTTTTCTCGGTGAAGGCGGTGGAGGAACGGGTAAACCACCTAAAAATAAGAAAAGTATTGTAATTAAGATAGTCATAGTCGCAATAGTAATTGCTTTGTTCGCTCTGGTAACACAAATTGATAAAAGTGACAGAAACAGCGTTATTGCAGTCTTGTTCATAATAGTCGGAGCATTACTCACAGGTGTATCCTGCCTGGGTGTATATCTTAATTATACTAATCGAAACGACGAAAACGACTATACTTTTCTGGCACCCGTTTTGTGTGTGATTATAGGACTTGTAATGTTGGTTGCCGGGTTGGTGTTTATTTTTAATTGATTGTGCATTATTATGAATATATGGAATACAAAAATATTTCCTGCCTTTAGTAGGAGAGATAGAAGTTATTAATTTCAATAATTTCGTTTCTAGTTGTCGAAAACTATAATAATTTATAAAGCTTTGGACTTGCAAGTCGGAAACTATTGATTTTGTAAAAGAATAAGAATACTCCCCACCACTGTATTTTCTTAAGTGATGGGGAGTATGTTTTTTATATATCAATTTAGAGCTACTTCTAAAACTAATTCTTCCTCCCGGAGTGACGCTTTATAATTTTACAATTCTTCCGTCTTAAAGGTTGTATAACCCTCGTAATAGTAGCTGTGGTCGATGCCTTTCATATAGACTTCACGGCTATCTATTTCATCGGTTAGTGCTTTTTTTAAGATGTGTTTAATTTCAATATCCCTAATAGGACTGCGTTCCATTGCGAGTAGATAATCTTCTTTATCAACCTTGCTCCAATCCACAACCTTGCTGATTTCATTTTTTAGGATATGGTCGAGCCAAATTCGTGTGCTTCGTCCGTTGCCCTCACGGAAAGGGTGGGCGATGTTCATCTCAACATATTTCTCAACTATCTCATTAAAGCTTGACTGTGGCATTTTGTCGATATTTTCAAGTGCTGCTTCGAGGTACATTAAAGGGGCAAAACGGAAGTTGCCTTTTGCAATGTTGACTGTTCTGAGTTCACCTGCAAAATCATAAATGTCCTCAAAGAGATATTTATGGATTGCCTGTAGTGTAGAAAACCTACCGGCAGGGAGATTGTCTAAAACACCTTTTTCAAAAAGTTCAAGAGCCTTTTTCTTGCTGATGCGCTCTTCTTCACGGGCAAGGTCGGCAGAACTTGTAAGACCTAATTTATTTTCAAGTGCCATATCGCACCTCCAAAATCCATTTTTACTGTCTGTTTAAACTTATTTATTATCTTCACTTTTGATAGATACAATTACTTAAGTTTAGTGTATCATATTTGACTACCTGATTCAAGAATTATTAAGGGTTCATAAGGAAAAGACTGTATGTAGTAAATTTAGGTGCAAAATCCTGGTGCAGTTTTGGTGCAGTTTGGTGCAAATAATTGGGGAAAATGGTGCAATTTGAAGGATATTTGAAAATATACTGAACATGCTTGAAAATTAAAGAATGGCTTTGTAATGCGGTTTTTTGGGCATAAAAAGAAGGCTCAAGTTCATAAGAACTGAGCCTCTTTTGGTGCGGGTGACAGGACTTGAACCTGCACATCGGTTGACACTAGAACCTAAATCTAGCGCGTCT
>JBJEPA010000024.1:0-2613 GCA_051880995.1 Ruminococcus sp. | reverse complement strand
GATCTTGTGCTTCTATTCTGGTGTATAATCAGATTGTCGGGTACTTCCTACAATCCGTTCATTTACTTCAGGTTTTAGGAGGTCAGCGAAATGAAGAAAAAAGTATTTTTGACAGCGTTTACTGTGGTCTGCCTATTGTGCTGTGCCATACCCTTTGTAGGAATGGCTGTTATTCCCAGCAACGAAACAGTTGGCAATGAACAGCAGACAACACTTCCGTCACTAAATAATGAGGATGGACATTTCAACGAAAAATATCTTCAACAAATGGGAGATTATTTTTCAACCCACTATGCTTTTAGACCTCAGATAATTTCAACGGACGCTGAAATTCAGTCAAATATATTCGGTACTTCAAACCTAGATTCAGTCATTGTCGGAAAAAATAATTGGCTCTACTATTCGTCAACTCTTGACAATTACCTTGGCAGAAATTTAATGTCCCGTCGTGGAATATTTAACACAAAGCACAATCTGGAGATTACCCAGGAATATCTTAATGAAAACAATATTAAGTTTTTGTTCACTGTTGCCCCAAATAAGAATACACTCTATCCTGAAAATATGCCATTTTATTACGGTAAAAAGGAAAGTACAGACAGTAATATTATGAATTTTAGTTCTTCTTTGAAAGATAGTAAGCTGAACTACTGTGATTTGTTTAAAACTTTTGAAGGTTATGACGAGGTACTTTACCTTCAGCAGGATTCCCATTGGAATAATAAGGGTGCGCTAATAGCTTACAATAAGATTCTTGACAGTATCGGCAAAACTCACAATGATTACTGTAATGCGACCGCAAGCAGAACAAAGAACTTTTACGGCGATTTGGGAAAAATGCTTTATCCATCTACCCAGAAACCCGAGTACAATTATGAATATGACATCAATGAGAGTTATTCCTATGTTACTCCCACAAAGAGTGTCGAGGAGCCTATTATAGCTACGCAGAATGACGAGGCAACAGGAAGACTTTATATGTACCGTGACTCATTTGGCAACGCACTTTTGCCTTATTTTGCAAATGCCTATAACTCTGCATATTTTACAAAAACATTTCCTGTAAATCTTGCTCTCGAAGTAAAAATTCAGCAGAGTGATACGGTTATTTTTGAAATTGCCGAGCGTAACTTAATATGGTTTGCTCAGTCACCGCCTGTAATTCCTGCAAGGGAGTTAAGCATTCCAACATCTACAAAAAGTGTGGATAACAATTGGGAGGTAAAGGCGGAGATTTCACAGGTTAATATGCAGTATGTCAGCGTGTGTGGAAGTGTTGACGGCGAGTTATGCAAAGATGACAGCGAGCTTATAGTTCTTGTAAAAGATAAGGACGGTAACAGCAGAGCGTTTGAATCATTTACAACTTCAAACGAAAGCTCCGATTATTGTTATCAGGCATATATTCCTGTTGAATACTTAAAACCGGATTCAGTTGATGTAAGCGTAATAATAAAAAACGGCGATGAATATCTCTTAACCAAAAGTCAGAAAGCTGATATTCATCAAGCTGAAATTTAATATATGAGGAGAAATGTAAATATGAAAAGAAGGATTATTTCAGTTTTAGGAGCAGTAGCCTTGGTGATAGCAATTTGCGGTACAATGTTTTGTATGACAGGTTGCGGAAAAGATGTAAAAATTAAGATAAACGATGCCGGCGTTACAACTGAGGTGGACGCTAACACCAATATGACAGTAGAGGAAATACTGGAAAATGCAGGTATTACTCTTGATAAAAAGGATGAAACCGAACCAAAGATTGATGAAAAGCTTGGTGAGGCAACAACAATCACTGTAAAGCGTTATGCAAAGGTAACTGTTAAAAACGGCGATGATGAAAAGACTGTTGAACTAGTTGGTGGAACAGTTGAGGATGCCGTTAAAAAAGCCGGATTTACCCTTGACGATAATGTAAAATGTGATGTTGATAAGTCATCATATCTTAAGAATAAAATGGTAATCACCCTCAAAAATAGCGTTGAGGTAAGTCTGAAAGCAGACGGAAAAACAGAGAAGTGTAGAACTTTTGCCGAAACGGTTAAGGAATTTCTTGAAGAGCAGAAAATAACTCTTGGAAAGAATGACACGGTTTCGCCTAAGCTTGAGGATGAAATTGTGGAAGGTATGAAAATCACGGTAAAGCGTGTTGAATACAAGAATAAAAAAGTAAAAGAAACTATTGATTTCAGTACCGAAGAACAGCAGAGTAGTTCCCTGAATTTGGGCGAAACACAAGTTACCCAAGAGGGTGTAAATGGGGAAAAAGAGATAACTTACAAGGTTAAGTATGTTGATGGTAAAGAAACTTCTAAGAAGAAAATCAGTGAAAAGGTTACAAAAGAGCCTGTTAATAAGATTGTAACTGTGGGAACAGCACAACAGGCCACTGTGGCACCACAGACTACCCCTCAGCAGACGCAGAATAACAATGCTGAGCCAACTCAAGCAAAGCAAAGCGGAAAGCAGGTTGTTTCAAAGCAGGCGGTTTATGATTGTGATGGTTCAGGACACGGTTATTATGTAATAACCTATTCTGACGGAACTACAGGGTACGAGGAATTTTAGTTACTGAAAAATATTAAAAAATTCTGTTTCAAAATATATTGCTCA